>JADFXV010000059.1 GCA_015233395.1 Desulfovibrionaceae bacterium | reverse complement strand
CGCTCGCCGCACCCGCCGGCGGGGAAGACGAACACGCGGCCGCCGCGCCGATAATGACTGCGGCCGCCCCGTCCAGGACGATCCGGTCTTCAAGACGCATGAATCGGAGCGACATGATGGCCTCCAACAATCGGATAGATTGTCAGCCAGGCAAGACGGCGCGATCCGGGACGGGTGATAATTCCGGTTACGGACACTCGCCAAGACGGCTTTGTGCTATTTTTTTGTAAATTAATACTGTTAACCGGTATGTCAATTACCCTCATTTGTCAACAGGCTCTGCGTTTTTGGTTCTGCGTTTTGGGCTCTGGCGTTTGAGTCGCCCGGATTTGTCCGGATCGCGCCCTGGCCCGCTCGCGTGAGAATCCCGGCCGCAAAAGGGCTCACGGCAAACATGAAGACAACCTCTTTTTTTCCCCCCGCCTAGGGCCGCGCCGGTCATCCCGGCGTGGGCCGCAATGGGCTTGCCCGGTCCAAGGACCTGGCCTGTAACATCCGCTCTGCGGCCTTCCCGTGCGGGAGGGCCGCTTTTTTGCGCAAAGCGGCCCCGATTTCGCCCGGTTTCGTCCGGTTTCGCCAAGTTTCTCACGGAAGGCCGTCCCCTTGTCTCGGCTCCTCCGTGGAGTTATAAACGGAAGCGCGAAAATTTCTTCCTTTTCGCGCTTCCGTTTATGCGTGGGGCCACGCGGCGTCCGCCGCTTCGGGCGCGAAGCGAAGAGCCTTATGCTCCCGGCGATAAAAACGATCGCGCGTCCCCGGTTGGGCCGCGTTCGTTCGCCCGGAAGATTTTTTGGATTTTCAAGCAAAAACTGCCGGAGAACCCCGATGAAAATAAAAGGCACCGTGACCGGATTTGCGTTGCTTACGGGCCTGACGGTTCTGGCGTTCGGCCATGCGGCTTTGGCCGATCTCAGTTGCAAGGGCAATTGCCAGGACGAGTACGAAGAATGCGTGCATCGGCATTCTTCATGGGGCGGGCGCGATGAAACCTGCGATTCCCAACAAATGGCCTGTTTGGCGCGGTGCGCCACGTCGCGGGATGGAAATTGAGTCCGCGCCGGTCAGACTGCGGCCCCGCCGTCCGGCGCCTGATCCAGGACGGACTTGCCCATCACCAGGCCGGCCGGTTGGAGCAGGCGCGGCGGCTCTATGCGCGGGCGCTCGAACGCGAACCGGCGAACGCCGAGGCGTTGTATCTTCGCGGCTGCCTGTTGCTCCAGACCGGCCGGCGGGAGGCCGGGATCCAGGATCTCACCCGGGCCGTTACACTCAATCCGAACAATCCCGGAGCCTTTTACAACCTCGGAGCCGCGCTTGCGGAGCAAGGCCGGCTTGACGAGGCCATTGCCCGGTACCTCGACGCCCTGCGCCTCAAACCCGATTACCCCCAGGCGCTGAGCAACCTCGGCATCGCGCTCCAGGAACAAGGCCAGCTTGACGAGGCCGTCGCCCGGTACGAAGAGGCCCTGCGCTTTGCGCCCGATTTCCCCCAGGCGCTAAACAACCTCGGGACCGCGCTTGCGGCGCAAGGCCGGCTCGAAGAGGCCGTCGCCCGGTACGAAGAGGCCCTGCGCCTCAAACCCGATTATCCTCAGGCGCTAAGCAACCTCGGGGTCGCGCTCAAGGCGCAGGGCAAGCTCGACCAGGCCGTCGCCCGGTTCGAGCAGGCCCTGCGCCTTACGCCCGAGTATCCGGACGCGCTGAGCAACTATGGCGACGCGCTTGCGGCCCAAGGCCGGTTTGACGAGGCCGTGGCCCGGTGCCGCGAAGCCCTGCGCCTGGCGCCCGGGCATGCGGGCGCGCTCGGCAACTGCGGCAACGCGCTCGCGGCTCAAGGCCGGCTCGACGAGGCCGCGGACTGCCACCGCAAGGCGCTTACGCTGCGGCCGCACGATCCGGACGCCCTCTACAACCTCGGCAACACGCTCACGGAACAAGGCCGGCTCGACGAGGCCGAGGACTGTTACCGCAAGGCGCTTGAACTGCGGCCGAACCACCCCGACGCCCGCGCCAATCTCGGGATCGCCCTCACCGTGGCCGGACGCCTGGACGAGGCGCGCCAGGCCTTCGAGGCGGCCGTCGCGCTTGCTCCAAGGCGGGGGGCCTTCCACCGCATGCTCGCCGACACCGGGCGCATCGCCCCGGAAAGCGCGCAAGCGCGGCGCATGGAAGAACTCCTTTCGGACGCGGACGCCCTGCCCGAAGCCGACCGGATGCAATTGCATTACGCTCTCGGCGCGGTGTACGCGGACGGCGGCCAACCCAAGCGATCTTTCGGCCACCTGCTGGCCGGAAGCAGGCTCAAGCGCAGCCGCATCGACTACGACGAGGCTGCGACCCTGGCCATGTTCGACCGCATCCGGTCCGTCTTTACGGCCGATTTTTTGGCCGCCGCTCCCGGGCCCGGGCAGGCTTGCGGATTGCCGGTCTTCATCGTGGGCATGCCCCGTTCGGGGACGACGCTCGTGGAGCAGGTCCTGGCCAGCCATCCCGAGGTGTTCGGCGCGGGCGAGCTGCTTGATCTGCCGCGCCTGGCCGACGCCCTGGAACCGGCCGCCGGCGGCGTCGCCTTTCCCGAGGCGGCTGCCGCCTTGCCGCGCCGGGAATGGGAGCGCTTTGGCGCCGCGTACATCGGCGGGTTGCGGGAAAAAGCCCCCTCGGCGGCGCGCGTCGTCGACAAACTGCCGGACAATTTTTTACGGATCGGCCTGATCCGGCTGGCCCTGCCCGAAGCCCGGATCGTCCACGTGCGCCGCGACCCGGTCGACACCTGCCTGTCCTGCTTTTCCAAACTGTTCAGCGACGAATTGCCCTACACCTACGATCTGGCCGAGCTTGGGCGGTTTTACCGCGCTTACGAGGGGCTCATGGAGCATTGGCGGCGGGTTCTGCCGCCCGGGGCGATGATCGAGGTTCGCTACGAGGACCTGGTGAGCGATCTGGAAGGACAAGCGCGCCTGCTCCTGGCCCATTGCGGCCTGGCCTGGGACGAGCGCTGCCTGGAGTTTCACCGCAGCCGGCGATTGGTGCGCACGGCAAGCGCCGCGCAGGTGCGCAAGCCGCTGTACGCAACGTCGGTGGGACGCTGGCGGGCTTTCGGCGACCTGGCGCGCCCCCTGCTCGACGCCTTGAAGGCCTGAACCGGCCAAGGCCGGTTGCTTCAGCGGATCAGATAGATGAGGGCGACCGCCGATCCGATGCCGATGACGATGCGCCGCAGGGTGAGGGGGCGTATCCGGCCGGCCAGGCGTCCGCCGATCACTCCGCCGGCGATGGCGCCCACGGCCATGACCATGGCCGCGGACCAGACCACCTGTCCGGAGAACAGGAAAAAAATCGCCGCCGCGGTGTTGATGGCGAAGGACACCGCCTGTTTGAGGGCGTTTAACCGGATGATCGAGTCCGACATGACGAGCCCGAGCACCGCGATCACGATCACGCTGACGCCCGCGCCGAAAAAACCGCCGTATACGGCGGCGGGGATGATCGGCAGGAGCGCCCAGGCGTCGTGCAGCGAAGCGCCCTCCTCTTTTCCGGCCCTGCGCATGAGCCAGGCGCGGATCTTGTCCTGGGCGGCCATGAGGACGACCGCCATGATGATGAGGTAGGGCACGACTTTTCCGAAGACCGCGTCGTCGGTGTGCAAAAGGAGAATCCCTCCGCCGATCCCTCCGACGACGCCGGCGGGCAGCAGAAGCCATAGGCGCAACGCCTGTCCCCGCAAATCCCTTTTCTGGGCGAAAGTCGCCCCCAGGTATCCCGGGCAAAGCGCCACCGTATTGGTGATGTTCGCCGCCACCATCGGAACGCCGACGGCGGTGAGCACCGGGAATGTGATCAGCGTGCCGCCCCCGGCAAGCGCGTTCACGGCCCCTCCGGCGACGGCGGCCAGTCCGACGATGAGCAGATGCACTATGTCCATGCCAAATCCTCGATGACGCAGACTTCGCGCACAAGAAAATAGGGGTTAGGTTTTTCACCCTAACCCCTTGAATTTCCTGGTGCCGAGGGACAGAATTGAACTGCCGACACGGGGATTTTCAGTCCCCTGCTCTACCGACTGAGCTACCTCGGCGCGGCGAAGCGGTCTTGTTAGCCAAATCGGGGGGGCTTGGCAAGCGCCAATTTCAACCTGCCAATTTCAACCCGGCCGGCGGCCGAAGGCCTTTTTCAGGAAACCGCCGCGAGCGGCCAACGGCGGGATCAAGGCCGCCACGGCCAAAATCGCCAGCAACGCGGCCATCCGCCCGGACGGCGCAACCCCTTCCAGACTCCAGCGCGACAGCGCGCTTCCCGCCACGGCGTACATGACCGCGACCGGCGCGTCGCCCAAAAACGTGGCCCACAAAAACTTCTTCGCCGTCATCCCGGACAGGCCGCAGGCCACGTTGACCCCGCTGAAGGGGAAAACCAGCGCCAAACGGCAGAAAAGCACATACCAAAAGCCGTCCTTGGCCAGGGCCGCGTCCATGGCCGCAAGCCGGTTCCCGGGCCGGCCGGTCAGGCGGCCGCGAAGGAAACGGCGCGAGATCGCAAAGCCCACGGCCGCCCCGGCTGCGGTCATGGCCATGTTCACCGCGCTGCCGGCCGCCGCGCCGAACAAAAATCCGCCCCCGGTCTTGAGCGCGCCCGCCAGCGGAAAGGGGCAGTTGATCGCCAGCGACCCGAGCAGCCAATAGACGCAAAGGCACAGCGCCAGCCGCTCGCCCCCGGCCTCGCGCGCAAGCGGCGCCAGCCGGCGCAAGACGCCTCGCGCGTCCAGGTCCGCGCCCCAGCCGGACACGGACAGGCCCAGGGCGGCAAGCCCAAGGCAGGCCAGCGCCAGGCCGATAGCCAAGGCCTTGCCGGGTCGGTTTTGGCGTGTATCGCGCATCGTCAGCCGGCCAGCGCCCCGGCGTAGCCCACCACCCGGCCACGGTCGCCCGAGGCCGTCGCCGAGGTGTCGTAGGCCGCGATTTCGCAGCCGGTCGCGCCGAGCAGTTTGGCCAGATAAAGCCCCAGGGTCATGGGCAGGACTCCGCACATGCTGATGCCCCGGCTTTTGACCACGCGGTACAGCCCTTGCGGGTCCAGGGCGGCCACGCGTTCAAGGGCCAGCGCGTCGAGTTCGCGGGCGCGCGTTTCGCTCAGGTAATGGCTCATGTCCGAACTGACCACGATCGAGACCGGCTCGTTCACGGCCGCGATCGCCACGGCCATGTTCGCGGCCACGCCGGAGAGAACTTCCAGGCGCGGCTCGGCCACGGCGACGGGCGTGACGCGCAGCCCGGGCACGCTTGCGATCAAAAACGGCAGGAGCGCTTCCAGGGAATGCTCGCCCAGATGCGCGCTCACGTCCGGGCGCAGGCGCGGCTCGGCGGCCGCAAGCGCGGCCGCGAGCTCCGCATCGACCGGAACATCGCCGGCGGGCGTTCGCCACGCCCCCTCGCTCCACAGGGCCAGGGGCTGTCCCTGGCCGGTATGGTTGGGGCCGAGCAGGATCACGCGGGAGGCCAGGTTGGCCGCGCCGAGCGTCAACCCGGCCACGCCCCCGGAATAGACGTACCCGGCGTGCGGAACCATGGCCAGCAGAGTGCGCCCGGCGGACTTCGGCCCGGCCTTCGCGAGATAGCCGCTCACGGCCGCTTGCAGCGCGGCCCTTGCGCCGGGATAGAACTGGCCGGCGACGATGGGTTCTCGGATCATGGCCGCCTCCTTGAAATCCGGGGAATGGGGAACCTGAGAATCCGGGAGAGCCGGACGCCCCCCCGCCTTTCTCTTCATGATTGATAAGCGCGCGGCGAACCGATGACAAGAGGGGCGGGCCCGCGCCGGCGTTTTTTTGATTGACCGGCGAGGCCGCCTTACGTAAGGCGTGGCTACCCGCTTCCCCGGCCGGCCGTTTCGTCCGGCTGCATCGCCCGGACGGGCCTTTCCCATGAGCGCTCACGCCACTGCCCCCGACATCAATTCCTCCAACCGCGACATCTGGCGGCTGACCTGGCCCCAGATGCTCATGATGGGTTTTAATTTCCTGATCGGCTTCGTGGACGTCTACGTAGCCGGCAGGATATCGAGCGAGGCCCAGGCGGCCATGGGGCTTCTGGCCCAGTGCCTGATGCTGTTTCTGGTCCTGGCCGTGGCCGTTTCCGGCGGGGCCGTGGCCGCCGTGGGCCAGTCCCTGGGCGCCGGGCGCGCGCGCCGCGCCGCCAGATATTCCGGGTTGTGCCTGTCTTCGGGCCTGGCCCTGGGGCTCGCCTTCACCGCCGTCTGCTATCCGGCAAGGGATTTTCTGCTGTCGCTTCTGCGCGTGCCCATGGAGCTGCGCGGCGTCTGCTTCGAGCTGTTCGGCATCTTTTTGCTTCTGGTTCCCGGCTACTACCTTTTTTTGATCTCCAACGCGGTGTTGCGGGCCTACAAGCTGGTGCTTTTCCCGCTCTGGTCGATGTTATTGGCCACGGCGCTCAACGCGGCCGGAGATTTCGGCCTGGGACTGGGCTATTTCGGCCTGCCGGCGCTCGGCGTGACGGGCATCGCCTGCTCCACCTTCATCTCCATCACCGGCGCGCTGATTCTGAACCTGTTTTTTCTGCGCCGCCAGGGGCTTTTGTCGCGCGACGCGCTGCCGCCGCCGCGTTGGATCGCGCGGGCCTTCCCGTACATTTACAAGGTCGCCTGGCCGGCCGGGCTGATGCAGGTTCTGTGGCAGTCCGGCTACCTGGTTTTGTTCTCCATCACCGCCTCGCTGCCCGTGGACAACATCGCCTCGCTGGCCGGCATGACCGCCGGCATCCGGATCGAATCGGCGCTGTTTTTGCCCGGCATGGCCTTCAACCTGACCGCCGCCATTCTGATCAGCCATTGCCTGGGCGCGGGACGGCCGGGCGAGGCCAGGCGCGTCGGCTACCGCATCCTGGCGATCGGCCTGGTCCTGGTCACGGCCGTGTCCCTGCCGCTTTGGCCCTATCTGAGCGAAATCGCCGGCATCCTGACCCCGGACCCGGCCGTGCGCCTGCGCGCCGTGGGCTACCTGCGCTACAACCTGGCGGCCATCCCCTTCACCATGACCAGCATGATCCTGGCCGGATCGCTGAACGGCGCCGGGGCGACCCGGTACAACCTGGCCATTTTCAGCCTGTCCATCTGGGGCCTGCGCCTGCCCCTGGCCTACCTGCTCGGGCACGTGATCTTCAAGGACGCGGACGGCGTGTGGCTGGCCATGCTTTTGTCCCAGGCCGCCCAGGCGCTTTCCCTTCTCTACGTCTTCCATTACAAGAACTGGGCCCGCTTCGGCCTGGCCGGCGCCAAACCGGCCGGGACGCCGGCCCTCTCCTGACAAGGAATCGCCATGCCCGCAACGTTTTCGCCCATCACCCTCGATCTCAAGGACGACTACCTCGCCCGCTACGCCGCCTGTCCGCAGAAGACCTCGGACTACAGCTTCGTCAACCTCTACGGCTGGTGCGAGGAATACGGCCTTCAATGGGCCTTCGGCGACACCCACGTCTGGCTGCGCCAGACCAAGCCCGAGGTGGTCCACTGGGCCCCGGTCGGCCCCTGGACCGGGGTGGATTGGAGCCTGTGCCCGAGCCTGGCGGCGGGGGTGCGGGTGACCCGCGTGCCGTCGGAATTGGCCGCGATCTGGCAGGCGAGCCTCCCCGGCCGGGTCGCGCTCGTCCCGGCCAGGGAGCATTTCGACTACATCTACTCGGTGGCCGAGCTCATCGAGCTCAAAGGCAACAAGTGGCACAAGAAAAAAAATCTGCTGTCCCAGTTCACGAAGAATTACGCCTTTGAATACGCCGCGCTGTGTCCGGAAACCGTCGAAGAGGCCTTGGCCCTGCAAACGCAATGGGCCCAGTGGCGCGACAGCGAGCCCGAAGGCACGCTGTCGGCCGAGAACCGGGCCATTTTCCGGGTGATGCGGGCCTGGGACGAACTGCCCGGTCTTTTCGGCGGAGCCATCCGGGTGGACGGCGCGATGGTCGCCTACACCGTGGCCGAGATCCTGGACGCGACCACCGTGGTCATCCATTTCGAGAAGGGCATGCCCGGCTACAAGGGCGTGTACCAGGCGATCAACCAGATGTTCCTCGCCAACCAGGCGGCCGGCTACGCCTACGTCAACCGCGAGCAGGATCTGGGCGACGAGTCCCTGCGCCAGGCCAAGATGTCCTACAACCCGGCTTTTCTGCTGGAGAAATTCACGGCCGAGGTGGCACCGGGCGAAAACGCCTAGCTTGCGGCTTTGTCCTTTGCCAAAGCGGGGCCGCGGCGGCGGCCCTCACCCCGGTCCCCCCCGTTTTTCTCCATTGCCTCTTCGTTTTCATCGTTGACTTCCCTCGCCCCGGGCTATATTTTCACTACACTGGAGTTCCCAATATCACTCAGGAGGCTATCATGGCGCGATCGAAAATTCTTCTTGCCGCGACGCTCATCTCTTTCGTGTTCCTGCTTGGCGCGCAGGCGCCGGCCAGGGCAGCCGAAATGACGCCCGAGGCCGCGAAAAACGACAAGGTCGTCCGGGACTGCATGGACAACATGGTGAAAGGCTGCGAACTGGTCGTCAAAGGCTCGGATCTGGTGGCCAAGGGCGACAAGGACTCCGTGGCCAAGGGACAGGCCATGATCCAGAAAGGCAAGGCCAGGATCGACGAAGGCAAAAACGATTACGGCGCCTGGATCGAAGAGCAGCAGAAGAAATACGGCAGCGGCAATTGACCCTGCCGCGAAAGCGCCCGCCGGGCTTGAGGCCGAACCCGGCGTGAGCCCGCTATTGCGAGCCATGCCTTCGCCGCGCGGGCGTGAAGGAGCCGGATGATCCCGGCTCCTTCTTTTTTCCCCCGCCGCCGGGACCGCCGGGCCGGGCCCCGGCCAAACCCGCCCGCCCGTGTAACGCTTTGCCCGCGGCCGGCGTCTGTGTTTGCGGCGGGGGACGCCGGCTGCGTTTCGCGCCTGTTTCGCCGGGGTTGCCAAGCGCCCCGGGCCGGGCTAATCAGGCCGGCGGGCACGGGGACAAAGTTTGCTTTGCCCCTGCCGGAACAATCTGCTAGGGTCGTTTTCGCGGCCGGTTCGGCCGCTTATTTCATTGAATCGCGCCGCAAGCGCGGCCCCGGAGGAATTACCATGATCTATCGACGCGCCAGGCAACTATTGCTCTGCCTCGTCATGTTGTCGCTTCCGGCCCAGGCTCTGGCCCAAACATCCGCCCAGTCCCAGGCGGTCAAAACCTTCGCCGTGGCGCCGTTTGTCGTCCACGGGCCGGAAAAATACGCCTATTTCAGCCAAGGCGTCCCGTCCATGCTCGCCACCCGGCTGACCTGGAAGGACAATGTCCAGCCCATGGACGCGGGCCAGGTGGCGCAAAAGATCAAAAGCCCGGTCAAATCCGCCGCCGAGGCCAAGAGCGCGCTCGCCTCGCTCGGGGCCGACTACCTGGTCTTCGGCTCGCTCACCGTCGCCGGCGATACGGCCAGCACGGACGTTTCCATCATCGACAAGGCCGGCGCGGTCGTCTCCAAATCCGCCCAGGCCAAAATCAACGACCTGCTGCCGGCGCTTGAGACCGTCAGCAACGATCTGGCCGCCCAGGTCTTCAAGCGGCCGTCCCAAACCGCCCAAGCGGGCCAAGCGGGCCGCTCCGCCCCGGCCGCCGGCGCGATGACCCCGAATCCGAACCTGGTGACCGACCAGAACGACCCGAGCAAGCCGAACTATCTCAACCCCAATTTCCGTTACGTCTCCGGCCCCGACACCCCCGGCGCCTGGCGCAGCCAGATCATGCCCTTCGCCAACTCCGGCATGGCCATCGGCGACGTCGCCGGCGACGGCAAGAACCAGATCGTGATCATGGGCGAACACGACATCCAGGTCTTCCGCTTCAGCAACGGCCAGCTCGCCCCGATCGCCCAGTACAAGCTTTCCCCGGGCGTGCTCCTGGTCAAGGTCAACATCCTGCCCCAGGAAGGCGGCCGCGGGGGCCTGATCGTGGTCACCGGCTACCGCGAACGCGAACCGCGTTCCTCCATCCTCCGCCTGGAAGGCGGCAAGATCGTCCCCGTGGTCGCGGACATCAAGTACTATTTCAACGTCGTGAACATCCCCCCGAGTTTCAAGCCCACCCTGGTGGTCTCCAAGGGCGAAGAAAAGAACGTCTTCCAACGCGGCGTCTACAAGGCTGTCGTAAACGGCTCCAAGGTCGAGCTCGGCGACGAAATTTCCCTGCCCGCCAAGACCAACGCCATGAACTTCGCCTATCTGCCCGAGTCCGGCGGCTACAAGATCATCGTGGCCGACTTGAACGACCGCCTGAACGTCTACTCCGGCGGCAAAGAGCTCCAGACCCGCAGCGAGGACAAATACTGCGGCTCGGGCATCGGCCTGCTCTACGACGAGCTCATGCCCTCCATGTACCATCCCACGGAAGACGACCTGGAAAGTTTCTACTACGTGCCCTTGCGCATCCTGCCGGTGGACATCGCCGGCAACGGCAAGTACTCGGTCCTGGTCAGCAAGAACATTTCGGTCGCCTCCGTGATCTTCCAGAACTTCCGCGCCTTCTCCCAGGGTGAAGTGCATTCCCTGTTCTGGGACGGCGTGGGCCTGAACCTCCAGTGGAAGACCCGGCGCATCAAGGGCACCATCACCGATTACGCCCTGGCGGACTTCGACAATTCCGGCAAGAAGTCGCTGGTCGTCTCCATCAACACCACGCCCGGAGCGACCGGTTTCGCCCAGCGCAAGACCATCGTGCTGGCCTACTCGCTCGACTCCGAGAGCATGGTCAAGGGCGGCGGCGCGTACGGCAACATGGAAGAGGCCAACCCCTAGGCAAACGCCGCGCGGGACCGAACAGACCGCGCCTTACTCGGCATCCCGGGGGCCAAAGCCAGGCCTTGGCCCCCTTTCCTTCACCGTGAAGTCCCATGGCCTCTTTTACCGCGTACGCCGTTCAAACCGTCAATTCCGGGCTGGCCCTGGGGTCGGTCTATGGGCTGATGGCGCTGGGCTTTTCGCTGATCTACAACTCCAGCCGCCTGATCAATTTCGCCCAGGGCGAACTGCTCCTGCTCTGCGGCCTGACCCTCTACAGCCTGACCCAGGCCGTGCAGGTCAACCCAATCTTCGCCCTGGCCGCCGCCGCCGTCTGCGGCTACGGCGCGGGCTTCGCCATGTACTCAACCACGCTTGGGCTTTCCTTCCGGTCCAGTCCGCTGCGCCAGCTCATGCTGACCGTGGCCGCGAGCCTGACCTGGCAAGGCGTGGCCATCCTGGTCTGGGGCAAAAAGCCGCTGCTTCTGCCGCGCCTGCTCCCGATTCCGGCCGTCAGCGCGGGGCCGTTCTATCTTTCCGCCGACACCGCCGCCTCGCTGACCATGGCCCTGACCGCCGCCGCCCTGTTGTCGCTCTTTCTGGCCAAGACGCGCTATGGCCGCGCCATCCGGGCCGTGTCCATGAATTCCCTGGCCGCCAGGCTCCAGGGCGTCAGCCCCACCAACGCCCACGCGCTCAGCTTCGCCCTGGCCGGCGTCACCGCCGCCCTCGGCAGCATGGCCGTCGGACCGCAGACCATGCTGCGCTTCGACATGGGCCTGGGGCTCGGGCTTAAGGGCTTCGTGGCCGCGAGCCTTGGCGGCTACGACTCGGTATGGAAGGTCTTCGCCGGGGGGGCGATCCTGGGGCTGATCGAAGCCGCCCTGGTTTTGACTTTTTCCGCCGAACTCAAGGAAACCCTCAGTTACGCCCTGCTCATCGGCTTGCTTCTGCTGGCCAAGACCGGGCGGTCCTGTCCGGAGAAGGCCTAAGACCCGTGGCCGCCGCCCGCGCCCGCGCCGCCGGAACCTCGCTGTTCGCCCTGCTGGCCGTACTCGGCTGCGTCCTGCCCGATTACGAACTGCTGGCCGTGAGCCAACACCTGTTTCTGGCCGTCAACGTCATGGCGCTCAATTTCTGCCTGGGTCTCGGCGGCCAGGTCTCGCTCGCCCAGGGGGCCTTCTGCGGCCTGGGCGCATACGCCTCCGCCCTGCTCCACCCGGAGCTGCCAGGCGGCAGCCTGGCGATCGCCGCCGTCGTCGCGACGGCGGTCTACGCCCTGGCGGCGGCGGTCAGCCGCCCGCTCGAGAAGCTCGGCGAGGGATTTTTGGCCATGGCCACGCTCGCCGTGACGCTCATCTTCACCAACCTGATCCTGAGCCTCTCGCCTCTGACCGGCGGCACGGCCGGGATGATGGTCGATTCCAAGCTGTCGCTGCCGTTTCTGGGCGCCATTACCGGCGACAAGCCGTATTATTTCCTGTTTCTCGGCCTTTTGCTGGCAAGCGTGCTGGTCTTCGCCCGGGTGCGCGCGAGCCGCCTGGGCCGGGCGCTGCTCGCCTGCCACGACGACCCGGAGGCGGCCAGCGCCTGCGGAGTGAACCGGGCCGCCGTGCGCTCGCTGGCCTTCGGCCTGGGCGGGGCGCTCTCGGCCCTGGCCGGCATGCTCCAGGCCCATTACTCCGGGTTCGTGAGCCCGGGCCAGTACAGCCTGGAGCTCTCGCTCAAGGCGCTGCTATTTTTGGTCATCGGCGGCCCGGGGCGCATCCTGGGACCGATCGCGGCCGTCTTGCTCCTGGAGACGGCGCTGTCCAAAATCCATTTTTTGGGCGAGGCCAGGGTGCTCGTCCACGGCCTTTTGCTCGGCCTGGCCCTGCTTTGGGGGCCGGTCGGGGCCTTTCGCACCGGGCGCGCGGGCTTTACGAACGCCCCCGGCGCGGGTACATAAGCCCTTTCAAACGCCTTGACGGGAGGTCCCATGAAACTTTTGCCCGCCCTGACCCTGGCCGCCTTGCTGTGCCTGCTCGCTTCCGCCTTTGCGGCGCAAACGGCCGGCGAACCGATCCTGATCGGCGGCCTGTTCGCCGAATCCGGCCCGGCGGCCTTCATCGGCACGCCCACCCGTCTGGTGGCGGAAATGACCATCGCTGACATCAACGCCAAGGGCGGCGTGTCCGGCCGGCCGCTCAAGCTGATCAGCTATGACACCGAATCCGATCCCAACATCGCCCAGCGCATGGCCCGGCAGCTGATCGAGGCCGACAAGGTCCTGGCCATCGTCGGCCCCTCGACCACGGGCGAGGGCCTGGCGGTCAAAAAATACACAGAGGAAAACCATATCCCGGCGATCATGACCGTGGGCGGCGATCCGGTGATCGCCGGCGGCAAGTTCGGGCCGTTCGCCTGGACCTTCAAGACCCCGCAGCGCACCTCCACGGCCGTGGAGAAAATCTACGCCTACCTGGCGGCCCAAAAAATAACCAAGATCGCCGTGCTGACCGCCAAGGACGCCTTCGGCCAGGACGGCCTGGAGCAATTGAAGGCGCTCGCTCCGGCAAGCGGCGTCACCATCGCGGCCGAAGAAAGCCTCGACCCGAGCGGCACGGATTTTTCCGCCCAGATGTTCAAGCTGCTCGAAGCCAAGCCTCAGGCGGTCGTGGTCTGGACCATCGGGCCGGCCGGCGCGGTCGCGGCCAAAAACTTCGCCGAGCTGCCCGGCGCCAAGCCGCTGCTCGTCCAGTGCCACGGCCAGCCCAGCCCCAAATACCTGGAACTGGCGGGCGCGGCCGCCGAGGGCACGCTCATGCCCGGCACCAAACTCATGGCCGCCGGGCAATTGCCGGACAGCGACCCGCAAAAGCCGGTGGTTTTGCGCTTCATCGCGATGTACGACGAACGGGGCCTGGAAAAGCAGTTTCCGCTCAACACCCACTCGGGCTACGCCTTTGACGCGCTTACCCTGCTTCGCGCCGGACTGGAAAAGGCCGGCAAGCCCGACCGCGACGCTCTGAGGGGCGCCCTGGAAAGCCTGACCGGCGTGGTCGGCGTCTCCGGCGTCTTCAACCTGACCCCGGAAGACCACAACGGCCTTTCCGTGGATTCGCTGGTCATGCTCAAGGTCGAGCACGGCCGGTTCACACTGGCGCAGTAATGCAGGCGGCCCGCGCTCCCCGCCCAGCCGGTCCGTTTCCCGCGAGGCGAGGATGAGCCGCGCTCCGTTCTCGCGCCTGGCCATCGTCGGCGCGCACGGCAAAATGGGCGCGCTCTTCGCGGCGCGCTGCGAGGCGGCGGGCATGGACGTCGCCCGCCTCGACCGGCCGCTGACCGAGGATACATTGGCCCGGGGCCTGGCCGGCGCGGAACTGGTCTGCCTGTCCGTGCCGGCTCAGGCCGTGGCCGCAGTCACGGCGCTTCTCGCGGCGTTCATCAAGCCCCCCGCCGTCCTTATCGACCTGTGCTCGGTCAAGACCCTGCCGCTTCGGGACATGCTCGACGGCTACGACGGCCCTGTGGTCGGAACCCACCCCCTGTTCGGACCCGTCCCGCCGGTCGACGCCCCAAACCGCGTGGCCCTGGTGCAGGGACGCGAGCAGGGACATCCCGGTCCCCTGACGGCCGTGGCGGACTGGACGCAACGCCTGGGATTTACCCCTTTCACGACCACGGCCGCCGAGCACGATACGGCCATGGCCTACATCCAGGGGCTCAACTTCGTCACCACCGTGGCCTACCTCGCGGCCAAGCCGAACAATCTGGAACTTTCCCGCTTCATCACCCCCTCATTCACGCGCCGCCTGGACGCCGCCAAAAAACTGGTGCTCGAAGACGCCCCGCTCTTCACCGCCCTGATCGAAGCCAACCCCCACGCCCAGGATCTGATGCGCAGCTTCACGCGCTACCTGGGCATCGCCGCCGGCGGCGACATCGACCTGCTCGTCGGCCGCGCCTCGCGCTGGTGGGAGAAGAATACCTAGCCCCCTGAGCGTAAAGCATTGCCATCGCGCCTGACGGGTGCTAACTTCAAGGATGGTCGACAACTTTCAAACCCGCCTTTTCTCGGAGGAACAATGAAAACAATGCTCGTCGCCTTATCCTTATGTCTTTCCATGTGCGTCTGCCTTGCCGTCGCCGCCGCCGCCGACGGCAAGGAACTCTACGCCAAATGCCAGGGCTGCCACGGCGCCGACGGCGCCAAGACGCCCATGGGCGTGGGCAAGCCCCTCAAGGGCATGAGCGAAGCCGACGCCGCCAAAGCCCTTGCCGGCTACAAAACCGCGACCTACGGCGGAGAGAAAAAAGCCATCATGGAGTCCCAGGCGAAGGGCCTGTCCGACGAGGACATGAAAGCCCTGGCGAAGTACATCTCCACGCTGTAATATCTGGGAATTACACCCCACGGCAAAACAATGCGGCCGGGAGCGGACGTTCCCGGCCGCATTTGCGTCGCGCGCCCGTTTTCGCCGTCCATTTTCGCAAACGGCCGAGCCTCTTGCACAATTCATTTGCCGCCCTGGCAGACTCGCGACACGGCGGAGCAACTCATGCAAATGAGGCGCGATTCCAAGGGGCGCAGGCCTTCGGCAGCCCACGGCGTGAAAAAACCACTATTTTGCAAGTCCCTCGGCCGCTATTTTACATCGCCGAATTTCTTGCGCACCGAGGCCAGGCCTTCGCGGTAGCCCTTGGCGTCGCCGTACTCGAAAAAATGCCGGTAGCGGCCGTGCACGCTCTTGAGCGCCCTGGCGTGGCGGATCGGGCACCAATACTGCTCGGTCCGGGCGGCCACTTCGCGCACGTACCCCATCAGCCCGTTGAAATAGCCGCAATACAGACAGTTGAGCTTCTCCATCCAGTTCAAGTAGCCGAGCTTGTGGCGGTCGATGACCACATACTCGCCGCGCTTGACGCGCGGGATGCCGTATACGGGAAAGCTCGCAAGCTGGTAGAGAGAGACCACGGCGTCCAGGACCAGCGCCGGGATCAGGGCCGACCAGATCACCGGGATGGTCAGGATGATGAGCAGGCCCGAGTCGTAAACGTAATCGGACAATTTGGCGGCGAACAAACGGTGGTTTTCCCGGACCTTCTCGCTGAACAGGATTTTTTTTCGGGTCACGGTGTAGAGCAGCTTGTTTTGACCCTCGCGCAGTTCCGCCGCGAGTTCGCTTTCCAGGGCATGGATTTTGTTCAGAATCTCGTCGATTTTGCTCATGGCGCGCTTGACGTCCTTCTCGTGATGCGTTTCGCCCCGTTTTGGGGCCGAATTGGCCGAATCGGCCGAAAAGACCATGGCCGCTGCCTACCTGAAAAATCCACCGCCGCACAGCGCTCATCCGCGCGCTGTAACCCGGGTCCCGGCCCGGCGCCCCCCCGGCAAACCGTCCGCGCCGCGCCAACCCTTGACGGCGCGCGGGGATGTCTTCATAAACGGAACGGTCGCCGGGAGCCTTCAGGGATTCCCCGGCCGCAACGCAAGGAAAATCCCGGGGCTTTCGCTTCACGGCCGATTTGGCCGATGCGGCCGATGCGCCGATCGGGCCCCAGACAACGGACAATCGCATGAGGCAACGACCTTCCGCGCGCGACGACCGGTCCGCCCTTTTATCGGGCGCGGCTTTGGCGCTCGTCTTGACCATCGCCCTGGCGCTTGCCTCGCCCGGAGCCTGCCTGGCCCACGACCCCGAGCGCGAGCATCCGGCGGACGCCCAGGCGCCGGCCGCCGCCCAGACTGCCGATGCCTCGGTGGGCGTGGACGAGAAGCTCGGCGACCGCCTGCCGGCCGATATCGTCCTGCGCGACGAAAACGGCGCAAGCGTGAACCTTAGGGACCTGATCGCCGTCCCGACCCTGCTCGTTCCGGTCTATTATTCCTGCCCCAACGACTGCAATATGCTGCTCGGCTCCCTGTCCCAGATCCTGCCCCGGGTGGCGCTGACTCCGGGCCGCGACTTCCAGGTGGCGACCTTCAGCTTCGACGAAACCGACACCCCCGAACTCGCCGAGCGCCGCAAAAACGATTTCGAAGCGGCGCTCACCGAGCGCTTTCCCATGCAATACTGGCGTTTCCTGACCGGCGACGAAGCGGCCATCCGCAAACTCACCCAGGCCATCGGTTTTCGCTTCGCGCGCGACGGCAAGGCCTTCCGGCACCCGGTGGTCCTGGTCAGCGTTTCGCCCACGGGCAAGATCGTCCGTTATCTCTACGGCGCCGCCCCGCTGCCCTTCGACCTCGCCATGGCCGCCACCGAGGCCGCCGGGGAAACCGTGGGCCTGTCCGTCAAACGCGCGGTCGCCTTCTGCTATTCGTACGATCCTGCCGGAAGGCGCTACGTCTTCGATCTGATGAAGATCGCCGGGCTCTCGGTCCTGGCCGGCCTTGGCGTCTTTTTGCTGTTTTTGGTTTTCGGCGGAAAAAAACGCACAACGCGGCAACCACGGCCCTAGCGGCCCAAAGAAGCGATCATGGACCACGCCACGCCCGGCGACCGGGGTTTTCTCGCCCCGGACGGCGGCAAAAACACCCTGTTCTCCTGGATCTTTTCCACCGACCACAAACGCATCGGGCTTTTGTACCTGTCCTGCATCCTGACCATGTTCGCCGCCGGGGTGGTTCTCGGGCTCACGCTGCGGCTTAAGCTCATCACCCCGGGCAATCATCTGCTCGCGCCCCAGACCTACAACGCGATCTTCACCCTGCACGGCGTAATCATGATCTTCATGGTGGTCATCCCGAGCATTCCGGCCTCCTTCGGCAACATCTTCCTGCCCCTGCAGATCGGCGCGCGCGACGTGTCCTTCCCCAGGCTCAATCTGTTCTCCTGGTGGCTCTACGTCGCCGGGGCCACGCTCGCCCTGATCTCGATCTTCACCGGCAACGGCCCCCCGGACACCGGCTGGACCTTCTACGTGCCGTTTGCCGCCAAGACCACCACCAACGTCTCGCTGGCCGTGGTCGCGGTGTTCGTGCTCGGATTCTCCTCGATCCTCACGGGGCTGAACTTCATCACCACCATCCACCGGCTGCGCGCCCCGGGGCTGACCTGGACCAGGCTGCCGCTTTTCACCTGGTCGCTTTACGCCACCGCCTGGATCCAGGTTCTGGTCACGCCGGTGCTCGGCATCACCGCCATGCTCATCTTCGCCGAGCGCGTTCTCAACCTCGGCCTGTTCGATCCCGGCCGGGGCGGCGATCCGCTGCTCTACCAGCACCTGTTCTGGATCTATTCCCACCCGGCGGTGTACATCATGATCCTGCCGGCCATGGGCGTGATTTCCGACATCGTGCCGGTCTTCGCCCGCAAGACGATTTTCGGCTACAAGATGATCGCCTTCTCCAGCATCGCCATCGCCGCCGCCGGTTCGCTGGTCTGGGCGCACCACATGTTCACCAGCGGCATGAGCGATCTCGCCATCTGGGTGTTTTCGCTGCTCACCTTCATCGTGGCCATCCCCTCGGCGATCAAGGTCTTCAACTGGGTGGCCACCCTGCACCGGGGGGCCATCGCGCTCGAACCGCCGCTGCTCTTCGCGCTGGGCTTCATCTTCATGTTCTCGGTCGGCGGCCTGACCGGGCTGGTCCAGGGCGCGGCCGGCACGGACATCCACATCCACGACACCTATTTCATCGTCGCCCATTTCCACTACGTCATCTTCGGGGGCACGGGCCTTGGCATGTTCGCGGCCATGCATTACTGGTTTCCGAAGATCTTCGGGCGCATGTACGGCAAATCCAAAGCCTTTCTCTCCTTCTGGATCATCCTCGCCGGCATGAACCTGCTTTACTTCCCCATGTTCGTGCTCGGGCTCCAGGGCATGCCGAGGCGCTACTACGACTACCTGCCGCGGTACGCTACGGGCCAGTTCATCTCCACGGTCGGCTCCTGGATCCTGGCCGCCGGAATGGCGCTCATGTTCGCCAACCTGCTCGCCTCCATTCGCAACGGCCGCCCGGCCGGCGCCAATCCCTGGGGCGGGGCCACGCTGGAATGGAGCGTGGCCTCGCCGCCGCCCAAGGACAATTTCGAAAGCGAGCCGACGGTCGCGCGCGGACCCTACGATTTCCACGGGGTGGTTCCCAGTGAATGAGCCCAAACCGCAAGACGGGCACGGCGAACACAAGGACTACGCCGGGGCCAAGATGGGCATGTGGCTGTTTTTATTCACCGAAATCCTTCTGTTCGGCGGCCTGTTCCTGCTTTATTCGGCCTATCTGCACCGCTATCCGGCCGCGTTCCACGAGGCGGGCAAGACCGAAAACCTGCTGCTCGGCAGCGCCAACACGGTCATCCTGATTGCTTCGAGCTTCACCGTGGCCCTGTCGATCACCGCGCTGCGCCTGGGCAGGACGCGCGGCTGCCTGGTCTTTCTCGGGCTGACCGTCGCGCTCGCGCTCGGCTTTCTGGTGAACAAGTTCTTCGAATGGAGCGCCAAGTTCGCCGCCGGTCTCTATCCCGGCTCCGCGCACATGAAATCCCTGCCGGCCGGGGAGAACGTCTTCACCGGCCTGTATTTCGCCATGACCGGGCTGCACGGCCTGCACGTTCTCGTCGGCTCGGTCCTGCTTTCGGTCGTGGCCGCGCTCGTCGCCCGGGGCCGGGTGAACGCAGGCGATTTCGTCCTGCTGGAGAACGCCGGACTTTACTGGCACCTGGTGGACCTGATCTGGATTTTCCTGTTTCCGCTCTTTTACCTGATCGCCTAGGAACCGGCATGGAACACGAAAGTAGATCCCAACACGTCTTGAGCTACGGCTTTTTGACCGGAATCTTCGCCGCGCTGATGGTCCTGACGGCCACGACCATCATCGTCTCCCGAATCGAGCTCGGGTTCTTCAACGTGGTCGTCGCCCTGTCCGTGGCCAGCGCCAAAGCCTCGCTGGTCATCTTTTTCTTCATGCACCTGAAATACGAAAACCGGACGCTCAAGACCATGGTGCTTCTGGCCTTCATCCTGCTCGCCATCTGCATCGGCTTCACCTTCTTCGACGTGGGGCCGCGGACATGAGGCGCTCATGAACGACATCCACGGCGCGGTGGCGGGCGTCGACGCCGCCTTTGCGCTCATATTCGCGATCTCGGCGGCCATCCTGCTCCTGATCGTGGGCGCCATGATCGTCTTTGTCGTGCGCTACCGCCGCAGCCGCCACCCGGTGGCCGCCGACATCGACGGCAATTTCTGGGCGGAACTGATCTGGACGGCCGTGCCCACGCTGCTGGTGCTCGGCATGTTCCACTACGGCTGGACCAGCTACCGGGCGTTGCGCGATGCGCCGGACGGGGCCATGAAGATCGCGGTCAAGGCCCGGATGTGGTCCTGGTCGTTCATCTACGAAAACGGGCGCGTCAGCGACGTGCTCTACGTTCCGGCCGGCCGGCCCGTGGCCCTGGACCTGACCTCCACGGACGTGATCCACGGCTTTTTCATCCCCGCCTTCCGGCTCAAGATCGACACCGTGCCGGGCATGACCAACCACGCCTGGTTCATCGCCGAACGGCCGGGCAGCCACGACATTTTCTGCTCGGTCTACTGCGGCCTGCGGCACGCCGACATGCTCTCGCGGGTCGAGGCGGTGACGCCGGAGGAATTCGAACGCTGGCTGAACGAAAAACCAAAGGCCGCCGCAAATCCGGGCAAAGAGCTGCTGGAGAAAAACGGCTGCCTGGGCTGCCACACCCTCGACGGTTCGCCCCTGGTCGGCCCGACGCTCAAGGGCGTTTACGGCCGCGCCGTCACGCTCGTCGGCAAGGACGGCAAGGAAACGACCCTGACCGCCGACGATGCATACCTGCGAGCCGCGATCACCGGAAGCGAGGCCGGCGTGGTCAAGGGCTACGACCCGGTCATGCCCTCCTACGCCGGGACGTTCAGCGACGCCGAACT
>JADFXV010000058.1 GCA_015233395.1 Desulfovibrionaceae bacterium | reverse complement strand
CCCCAGACCCCCCTGTCGGGGGGGGCCGGGGGGCATCATGCCCCCCGGCGGGGTCTGGGGCGGAGCCCCAGCCGCCGGAGGCGTTATTCCATCTTCCCGGCGCGCAGGCGCAGGCCCATCAAGCGGATGAAGCCTTCGGCGTCGGCCTGGTTGTAGATCGAATCTTCTTCGAAGGTCGCCAGGTTGGCGTTATAGAGCGAATTGGGCGATTTGCGGCCCAGGGGATATACGGCGCCCTTGTACAGTTTGAGGCGCACCGTGCCGGTGACGCGTTCTTGGGATTTGTCGATCAGGGCTTGCAGGGCCTCGCGTTCCGGGGAGTACCAGAAGCCGTAGTAGACCATTTCGGCGTAGCGCGGCAACAGGCCGTCGCGCAGGTGCATGACTTCGCGGTCCAGGCAGACGCCTTCCAGGTCGCGGTGGGCGGCGTGGATGATCGTTCCGCCCGGGGTTTCGTACACCCCGCGCGACTTCATGCCCACCAGCCGGTTTTCGACCATGTCCACGCGGCCGACGCCGTGCGCGCCGCCGAGCTTGTTGAGTTTGGCGATGAGCGCCGCCGGGGAGAGCGCCTCGCCGTCGATCGCCACCGGATCGCCGCGCTCGAAATCGATGGTCACGACCAGCGGTTCATCCGGAGCCTTTTCCGGCGGCGCGGCCAGTTGGTAGCTTTGCGGCCCGGGTTCGTTCCAGGGATCTTCCAACTCGCCGCCTTCAAAACTCAGGTGCAACAGGTTGCGGTCGGAACTGTACGGTTTTTCCTTGGTGACCGGCACCGGAATGTCGTTGTCCCTGGCGAAATTGACCAGGTCGGTGCGCGACTTGAAATCCCACTCGCGCCACGGGGCGATGGTATTCAGATCCGGCGCCAGGGCCATGACCGTGAGTTCGAAACGCACCTGATCGTTGCCCTTGCCGGTCGCGCCGTGGGCCACGGCCTGGGCGCCTTCCTTGCGCGCGATCTCGATCTGACCCTTGGCGATCAGCGGCCGCGCGATCGAGGTGCCCATCATATAGCGGCCCTCGTATAAGGCGCCGGAACGCATCATGGGAAAAATGAAATCGCGCGCGAACTCCTCGCGCAAATCCAGAATGTACGCCTTGGACGCGCCGGTCGCCAGCGCCTTGTCCTCGATGCCGTCGAGCTCCTCTTCCTGACCCAAATCGGCGGTCATGGTCACGACCTCGCAGGCGTAGGTCTTCCGGAGCCACTTCAAAATGACCGACGTGTCCAAACCGCCCGAATACGCCAAAACAACCTTCTCAATCTTCTTCATGTCGGATGACCTCGTATTTTTTTTCGGGGCTCCGCCCCGAATCCCGCTGGGGCTCCGCCCCAGACCCCGCCGGGGGGGATGATCCCCCCCGGACCCCCTCGACAGGGGGCCGGGGACATACCCCCGACATGGGGGTCTGGGGGCGATTATCGCCCCCAGCGGGGGTCCAGGGGGCAGCGCCCCCTGGGGGTCTTAAAAAGGCGCGTGGGGGAAGGCTTGGTGTTTGCCGTGTTTGGTTGTGACTGTGTATTGGTGGTAGTCGTGGTTTCCGTAAACCCATTCCAGGATGGCTTTTTGCATATGCAGGCGGTTTTCGGCTTGATCCCAGACGATGGAGCGTGGTCCTTCGATGACTTCGTCGGTGATTTCCTCGCCCCGGTGTGCGGGCAGGCAGTGCATGACTTTGCAGTCCGGGTGCGCGCCGGCCAGGAGTTCTTCGTTGACCTGGTAGGGGGCGAAGATTTCGGCGCGTTTTTCTTGTTCGTCTTCTTGTCCCATGGAGGCCCAGACGTCGGTATAGACGTAGTGTGCGTCTTCGACGCCTTCTTCGGGATCGTAGGTCATGTAGATTTTGGCGCCGAGCGACAGGCAGTTGCCGATGATGTCGGTATTGGGTTCATAGCCTTTGGGGAAGGTCATGAAGAGTTCGAAGGGGAAGTAGATGGCGGCTTGCATGAGGGAGTGGGCGACGTTGTTTCCGTCTCCGACCCAGGCGATGCGGACTTTTTCCAGATCCGGCGTGCGTTCGGTGATGGTCAGCATATCGCTGAGGATCTGGCAGGGGTGGAAGTCGTCGGACAGGGCGTTGATGACCGGGATATCGGAATAGGCGGCCAGGAAGTCGAGTGTGGAGTGGGCGTAGGTGCGCACGATCAGGCCGTCGGCGTAGCGCGAGAGCACCCGGGCGGTGTCGGCGATGGGTTCGTGCCGTCCGAGTTGGGAATCGTGCCGGGTCATGAGCAGGGTTTTGCCGCCCATTTGGTTGACGGCGATTTCGAAGGAGACTCGCGTCCGGGTGGAGGCTTTTTCAAAGATCATGACGATGGTTTTGCCGGCCAGCAGGTCGCTGGTGTAGTTGGCGTTTTTGATTTCCGCGGCGCGGAAGAGCAGTCCCCAGGCCTCGGAATAGGAAAGATTGAGCGTCGTGAGCAGTCGTTTGGCCATGATATTCCTCGCGGTCAAGATGATGGCGAAAAAGGGGACTTGTAGCGGCTGGTTTCGTCCTTGTAAAGCGGCGCGGGGGCGGGTTTCAGGAAAACATCGCCGCCAGGGCGAGCAGGGCGGCGCCGGCGGCCAGCGTGGTTTGGGCCGGGCGGTAGCGCAGGGACAGCACCGCTCCCAGGCTGCCCAAAATCCACATGTGGGCAAAGCCGACGCCCAGTCCCTGGAAAGCGGCGAACAATTTTCCGGAGACGAGGCTGAGCAGGGCGAGCAGGGCGCCGAGGGCGAGCGCGAAGCCGATGGCGTTCAGGGCGAACTGCACGGTCATGGATTCGAGGATGAGCCGGCCCGGGCGCATTTTGCCTGGTCCCTGGCGCGACCATTTGAGCAGGCGGTTATAGAAGGAATTGGCCAGGACGCGTTGGCTGGTTTCGAGTTTGCCGAAAATCCGGGCCAGGGGCAGGGTCAGGAGCATGACCGCGGCGATCTGCCCCGGATCGTGCAGGGCGCTCACGCGCACGAGAAACAGGCTGGCCAGGTTGGAGGCCGCGGCGTTCGGCGGCAGGTAGGTTCCGGCCGGAAACAGGTCCAGCCAGAACAGTTCGAAGAATATCGCGATTTGCAGGGCGAGGGTGGTTTCTCCGGTGAGCGCGCCGAAGATGAGCGCCTGGACGATGGGGCGTTCGATCAGTCCGAGCGAGGCGGAAAAGCGCAGAAGCGAGAACAGGGCAAAAAAAAACTCATGGCGGGAATTTCCCAGAGCAGCGCGTTGGTGAATTGCATCAGGTCAACTCCACTTGGGGCTGATCGTTGGGCACGCAGCGGAAATCGAGGTTTACGCCGCGCCGTGAGAAGAATTCGAGGCAGGACTGGTCGTCGCGGCTGACGGCCACGTGGGTGCAGATCTGGCGTTTGCCCGGTCCGTAGTGCAGATTGCCGATGTTGACGCCGGAAAAGGCGAAGCCGAGTTCATAGGCGCTGCGCGCATCGAGGCAGGTGGAGAAGATGACCAGGGCGTTGGCGGCCTTGGCGGCGTTTTTTTCAAAGTAGGCCGGGGCGTCCTTGACCGCCAGAAAGGCGATATCCACGCCTTGGGGGATGGCCAGGCTCATGATTTCGCGCCGCAGGGGGTCGCCGGAGAGTTCGTCGTTGATTACGGCGATGAAACGGGAGCCGGTGAAGGGCAGCCAGGCTTCGATGATCTGGCCGTGGACCAGCCGGTTGTCGATGCGCACCCAGAGCATGCTAGCCTTCCGAGGTTTTGCCCCGGAGCACTTCGCCGGCCAGGACGATGCCTTGACAACCGGCGATCTTGGCGTCGGCCGCGATTTTGGCCAAGGGCTGGTCGCTTGGGCTGAGCGCCTTGATGAGCATGGGCAGGTTGACGCCGGTCAGGACTTCCAGGGGGTGCGAGCCGAGCAGGGAAAGGCTCAGGTTGCTCGGCGTGCCGCCGAACATGTCGGTGAGCACGAGCACGCCGCCGCCGCCGTCGGTTTCCTTGATGGCCCGGGACAGGGCGGCCACGGTCGCGTCCACTTCCTGGGAAACGTCGACGGTGACGCTGCGGCAGTTATCGCGCGGGCCGAGGATGAATTCGGCGGCGCGCAGCAGGGCGGCGCCGAAATCGGTGTGCGTGACCAGGACGACGCCGATGGGACCGGCGGCGGCCGGTTTGGTTTTGGTTTTGGCCTGGGCCGTTTTGTCCATGTCGCTCTGTCCCGCTGACGCCGTGCGGCGTCAGTCCTTGTCGATATGGCGGTGTTCGAGCGAGACCTTATAATTGGCCTTCTTGAGCATGTCAAAGACCGCTTCGGCCACGGCCACGGAGCGGTGGCGCCCGCCCGTGCAGCCGAGCGCGACGGTCAGGCGGTAACGTCCTTCCAGGACGTAGAGCGGCAGAAGGTAGAGCAGAAAATCCATGAACCTGGCCAGGAAGGCTTTGCCCGGATCGGCGGCCAGGACATACTCGGAGATGGCCTGGGCCTTGCCTGAAAGCGGCCGCAGCGCCTCGACGAAATAGGGGTTGGGCAAAAAGCGCAGGTCGAAAAGCAGGTCGGTTTCGCTGGGTAGCCCGTATTTGAAGCCGAAGCTCATGACATGGACCTTGAATTCGCGGCCCATGCCTTCCATGAAGGCCCATTTTTCCTGGATCATGCGGCGCAGGTCGTGGATGGAGAAGTGGGTGGTGTTGATCACCAGGTCGGCGGCTTCCCGGATCGCGGCCATGCGGTCGCGTTCGGAGCGCAGGGCCTGCTCCAGGCCCACGTCGGAGGATTCCAGGGGATGGGGCCGCCTGGTCGTGGAGTAGCGGCGCACCAGTTCGCTTGCGTCGGCCTCGAAAAAAAGGATCTGCGGGGGGATGTCGCCTTGTTGGAGAAGGCGCAGGGCCTGGGTGAAATTCTCCTCGAAATCGGTCTGGCGCACGTCCATGCCGAGAGCCAGGCCGCGGTATTGGTTCACCTGGCCCCGAAACAGGCTGACCAGTTTGGGGGCCAGGCTGGCGGGCAGGCCGTCCACGCAAAAAAAACGCATGTCCTCGAAGACTCGAAGCCCCGTGCTCTTGCCCGCGCCCGAAAGCCCGGTCAGGATGATCACGGGAAAGGCCGTGTCGCCGGGCGCGTTTTGGCTCATGGGACGCTCCGTGCTCAGTAACCCTTCAGGAATTCCCAGAGGCCGTCTTGGCCTTGGGCGTTCATGAAGGCGTTTTTGAACGATTCGTCGGCGAGCAGCCTGGAGATGTGGGCCAGGATGCGCAGATGCAAGCCTACGACTTTTTCCGGGGCCATGACCAGAAAAAAGATGTGGCAGGGTTTGGAGTCCAGGGCGTCGAAATCGACCCCGGCCCCGCTACGTCCGGCGACGATGGCGATGCGTTCGAGCGCGTCCATCTTGCCGTGGGGAATGGCCAGCCCCTCGCCGATGCCGGTCGAGCCCAGGCTTTCGCGTTCCAAGAGCACGGTCACGGCCTTGGCCGTGTCCAGGGCGAGCCATTTGCGGCCAAGCGGCGCGGCCAGTTCCGAGAGCGCCTCGGTTTTGGTCCGCGCCGCCAGATCGTGCAGGACGAAGTCCTTTTCCAGAAACTCTTCAAGCCGCATCAACTATGCTCCGACGCCGGGGTCGATCAGGCCGAAGTCGCCGTTTTTGCGGCGATGGATGACGTTGATCCGTTCCGTCTCCGAGTTGAAGAACACGAGGAATTCGTAGCCCAGGGTGTCGAGCTGCATGGCCGCCTCGTCCACGGGCATGGGCTTGGGCTGGTATTTGTCGGATTCGACGATGGTGCGGATGCCCGCGCCCGGGCCGGTCGCCGGAAGGCTGAAGAATTCGACGCTGGCCTGGCCGCGCGCGCCGCGGCGGCGATCCTTCTGCTTTTCGCGCATCTTGCGCATCTGGGCGTCGAGCTTGTCCACGACCAGGTCGATGGTCTGGTACATGTCCTCGGACTGCTCGCGCGCCGCGATGTGGATGGTGTCGGAATCCAGGACCACGTCCGCGATCTGGCGGGTTTTCTCCACGCTCAAGTTGACGAAAAGTTCGTTGTTGTCCGGATTCATGTATTTCGTGATCTTGTCGAAACGCTTTTGGGCGTAGTCGCGCAAGTGATCGGACGGCTCGAAATTCTTAAAGTTGTAGTTGATGTTCATCTGTCCTCCTTGGATGATGTCCCCGGGATGAACCGCCCGGGCGGCGAGTCTTTTCCGGCGGACCGGAAAAATGTGGGTTACAACAGTTCCCTGCGTTTCGACGAGGACTCGATGCCCAGGCCGGTGCGGTATTTGGCCACGGTGCGCCGGGCGATGTTGACCTGGAGTTTGTCCTTGAGCATCTCGGCGATGGCGTCGTCGCTGATGGGTTTTTTCTCGTCCTCGGCCTCGATGATGCGGCGGATCAGGTCCTTGACCGATTCCGAGCCCACCGTATCCCCGTCGTCCTTGCCAAGCGAGCTGTTGAAGAAAAATTTGAGTTCGTGGATGCCGTGCGGCGTGGCCACATACTTGCTGGTGGTGATGCGGCTGACCGTGGATTCGTGCATGCCGATGTCGTCGGCCACGTCCTTGAGGATCAGCGGCTTGAGCCGGGCGACTCCTTCCTCGAAGAAACCGCGTTGGAACTTGACCAGGCTCTCGACCACCTTAAACAGCGTGCGCTGACGCTGGTAGAGGCTTTTCATGAGCCAGACCGCCGAACGCATCTTGTCCTGGAGGTAGTCCTTGTCCTTGTCCGTGCCGCCCTTGAAATTGTCCATGTACATCGGGTTGAGCGCCAGCTTGGGCACGCCGTCGTCGTTGAGCACGATGGCGAAGTCTTCTCCCCATTTGTAGACGTAGACGTCGGGGCTGACGTAGATCGGGTCCTCGGAGGCGAACGAGGAACCGGGCATGGGATCGAGCGTCTGCAGAATGTCCAGGTAGCCCCGGAGCTCCTCCAGGCTGATCTTGAATTTTTTCGCCAGGGGCTTGTAGCGTTTCTTCTCCAGGTCTTCGAGATGGTTCGTGACCAGTTCGATCAGGACCGGATCGGTATGGCCGAAGACCTCAAGCTGGATGAGCAGGCATTCCCTTGGGCTGCGGGCGGCCACGCCCACCGGGTCGAAGCGTTGGATCCTGTGCAGGACCCGTTCGACGTCCCCGGTTTCGGCCTCGGCCATGGAGGCGATCTCTTCGCTCGTGGCCTGGAGATAGCCGGAGGAATCGAGGTTGCCGATGATCACCTCGCCGATCTCCAGATCCTTGATCGAAAAATTGGACAGGCGCATCTGCCAGCTGATGTGGCCGCCGAGCGAGGGCCGGGAAGCGAGCCGGGCGTCAAAGGCCATGCCTTCTTCGGGAATTTCGGTTTCGCGGGCGTTGTCGAGTTTCGGGGAGCTGGAGAAATCGCCGAGATAGTCGTCCCATTCGGCGCTCTTGATGAGCTCTTTTTCCATGGCCGTGTCGCCGGAATCGCCCACCGCCTCGATGTTGGCGTCGGTTTCCGGGAGCTCGACGACCGGCTTGTCGTCCTCGATTTCCTCCAGCATGGGATTTTCCAGCAATTCCTGCTGCACGGTTTCGAGCAATTCGAGCCTGGACAACTGCAACAGCTTGATGGCCTGCTGCAACTGGGGCGTCATCACCAGTTGCTGCGAAAGCTTGAGTTGCTGTCTGAGTTCCAGGGCCATATTGGGGCAATCCGCCGTTTTTTCGCGGCGCCGGCGCGCCGCGACGATCTTTTTTACGCTTTAGGACAAATAAACTCTTCCCGGGTGCGTTTTTTGCATAATGACATAAAAAAACAGCCCTGGCAACAAATCCGCTCTCAACCCTCGCCCAGCCAATGCCCCCACAAGCCGGCGAGCTTCCCCTGCGCCGCGAGGATGAAGCGCACCGCCTCGCGCACCGCGCCGTGGCCGCCGGGGCAGGCGCTGATCCACAGGGCGAGGCTTTTGATTTCAGGCTGGGCGTCGGCCACGGCCATGGGCAGGCCGGCCAGGTTCATGGCCGGGGCGTCCACCCAGTCGTCGCCCAGGTATGCGGTCTCAAAGCGGCTCACCCCGAAGCCGCGGCAGGTCTCCAGAAACACCGGCCGCTTGTCGCGATGGCCGAAATAGGCCGCGTCCACGCCCAGTTCGGTCAGTCTGGCCTTGGCCGCGCCGTGGGCCAGGCCGCTGATGGCCGCGATCTTGATCCCGGCCGCCTGGGCCAGCTTGACGCCCATGCCGTCGCGCACGTCAAAGCGCTGGCTCACGCGGCCCTCGGCGTCGTAATAGAGCCCGGAGTCGGTCAAAACCCCGTCCACGTCCAGCACGAGCAGCTTGACCTTGGCCGCCCACTGCCTGGCCCAGTCCGTGGCCTCGTCCATCTAGGAAGCGTCCCGTTTGGCCTTGGCCGCCTTGATGAATTCCCGGAACAGCGGATGCGGGCGCATGGGCCGGCTTTTGAATTCGGGATGGAACTGGCAGCCCAGAAACCAGGGGTGGTCCGCAAGCTCCACAATCTCGACCAGGGATTCGTCCGGGGACAGGCCCGAGAAGGTGATCCCACCCTCTTCGAACCTGGCGAAGTAGTCCTTGTTGAACTCGAAGCGGTGGCGGTGGCGCTCCTGGATTTTCTTTTGAGCGTAGGCCTCGATCGCCCTGGTCTTGGGTTTGAGCACGCACGGGTAAGCCCCCAGGCGCATGGTGCCGCCCATATCGCAGGAACCGTCGCGTTTTTCCACCTTGCCGGTGCGGAAATCAAGCCACTCGCGCATGAGATAGATGACCGGATGGGGAGTGACCGCGTCGAATTCCTCGGAATTGGCGCCGGTCAGCCCGAGCACGTTGCGGGCGTATTCGATGACCGCGCACTGCATGCCGAGACAAATGCCGAAAAAGGGGATTTTGTTTTCCCGGGCGTGGCGGATGGCCAGGATCTTGCCTTCCACGCCGCGCGAGCCGAAACCGCCCGGCACCAGGATGCCGTCGAGCCCGGCCAGGCTCTGGGCCACGTTGTCCTCGTCGATCTCCTCGGAATTGACGTACACCAGCTTGACCGCGCAGTCGTTGGCCACGCCTCCGTGGATCAAGGCTTCGTGCAGGCTCTTGTACGCCTCGCGCAGGTCCACGTATTTGCCGACGATGCCGATGACCGCCTCGCCCTTGGGGCTGGCCAGCTTTTCGGTCAGCTCGATCCAGGGGGCGAGTTCGGCGTTTTTCGCCGGCAGGCGCAGCAAAATGGCGATCTTTTGGTCCACGCCCTCGTTGTAGAGGTTCAGCGGCACTTCGTAGATGTTCTTCACGTCCACGGCCGTGAACACCGCGTCCCGGTCCACGTCGCAGAACAGGGCGATTTTCGCCTTGAGGTCCGTGGAGAGCGACACCTCGCAACGGCACAGGATGATGTCCGGCTGGATGCCGATCGAGCGCAATTCCTTGACGCTGTGCTGGGTGGGCTTGGTCTTGAGCTCGCCCGCGACCCGGATGTACGGCACCAGGGTCAAGTGGATGTAGAGCACGTTCTCTCGCCCCAGGTCCGAGCGCAACTGGCGGATGGCTTCGAGAAACGGCTGGCCCTCGATGTCGCCGACCGTGCCGCCGATTTCGATGATGGCCACGTCCTCGTCGCCGGGCGCGCCCAGGATGCAGCGCTTGATCTCGTCGGTGATGTGCGGAATGACCTGGACCGTGCCGCCCAGATAGTCGCCCCGGCGCTCCTTGGTGATGACCGTGTTGTAGATGCGCCCGGAAGTGAAGTTGTTGTTCTGGGACAGCGATTCGTCCAGATAACGCTCGTAGTGGCCGAGATCGAGGTCGGTCTCGGCGCCGTCGTCGGTGACGAACACCTCGCCGTGCTGGAAGGGGTTCATGGTGCCGGGATCGACGTTGATGTACGGATCGAGCTTCTGAATGGTGACTTTCAATCCCCGCGCCTTGAGCAACGCCCCGATGGAGGACGCCGCCAACCCCTTGCCAAGCGACGAAAGCACGCCGCCGGTAACGAAAATAAATTTGGTTTTCATGCACCTTCCCGTTGCAATAGGAACCGTTAACAAACAACCGGAACTTCGCCCAAACCCCACCGGGGCTTCGCCCCGGACCCCACTGGGGGCGATAATCGCCCCCAGACCCCCATAATCTGGGCCGAGCCCGCCGCAGGCGGGCTCGGCCCAGGTCATGGGGTCCGGGGTGTTTAACACCCCGGCGGGGTCCAGGGGCGGAGCCCCTGGGCGTCACACGTCACACGTCGCGCCGGTCGCTCGGGCGTTCGGTTGACGCCGGGCTGCGGGGCCAGTATGTCCAACTGGGATTTGGTACGCTAAACGTCAATTTTTTTCAAGGAAGCGGGGGGACGCATGAATCCGGTCAAGGCCGTCAGCATCACCGGCCACGGCTCCAATTGCGAGGCGGAATCGGCCTACGCCGCCAAAATGGCGGGCGCGGACGTCTCGGACATCGTTTATTTCTTCGATCTGACCGCCGGGCGGGTGCGTCTGGCCGATTACAATTTCCTCATTTTTCCCGGCGGCTTTCTGGACGGCGACGACCTTGGCGCCGGCCAGGCCGCGGCCGTGCGCTGGCGTTACGCCAAGACCGCGAGCGGAGACGCCCTGCTTGACCAGTTGACCGGCTTTTTCCATAACGGCGGCCTGGTTCTCGGCATCTGCAACGGTTTTCAGCTGCTGGTCAAGCTCGGTCTGCTTCCGGCGCTCGGCGGGCGCTATTTCGAGCGCCAGGTGAGCCTGGCCAACAACGACTCCGCCCGCTTCGAGGACCGCTGGGTGACGCTTGCGGCCAATCCGGCCTCGCCCTGCGTCTTCACCAGGGGCGTCGGCGTGATCGACCTGCCGGTGCGCCACGGCGAAGGCAAGCTCGTGCCCGGCAGCGAAGAAATATTGAACGAAATCGTGGCGGGCAATCTCCACGCTCTGCAATACGTCGATCCGGACACGAAAAAGCCGACCCAGGATTATCCCGCCAACCCCAACGGCTCGCCCCTGGCCATAGCCGGCCTGACCGACCCGACCGGGCGCATCCTGGGACTGATGCCCCATCCGGAAGCCTACAACGACAAGACCAACCATCCGGGTTGGACTCGGGGAGAGGGCACCGCGCTTGGGCTGACCTTGCTCGAGAATGGGGTCAGGTATTTGAAGCAGAGGTGAGAGAAGAATGCGGGGAAACTTTTTTGAAAAAAAGTTGGGGCTGTCCCAGCCAAGGAATTCGTTTTCCGCTTTCATGGGGGCCGGGGGCGAAGCCCCCTGGGAAAAGACCAGTGGTTCTGGCTTTCTTCTTCAAAAGGCTGCCGCGTTCAGGCTTGAAAGCCGAAAATCAAAACCACTCTTTTTTTCCCAGGGGGCTGCCGCCCCCGGCCCCCGCTTTAAGACAAAGCGGAAAAAAACACTTCAACAGTCTAATAACATTACGAAAGATACGGATTGTCGCTTGTTAGCTAGGACAGCCCCAAAAAGTTTCCCCGCGCCCCTTCAAAAAACTTTCCATCAGGCCTGGCTCGATGCGTTTCCTGCTGCGTTTTATGAACGGGAGCAGGGGGACTCGCGTGAGTTGGCTGGAAAGTCGGGATGCCGCGCCGCGCGAGTTCGAGGAAGGGCGATTCACGGATTATTGATGAACCGGGCCAAACGGCTTGTCATCGTCCGCCAAGCAAGGCAAGAAAGCGGCTGATCGCGCGAAAAACGCATTCGAACGAGGTTGCATGGACGTCGGCATGTCGCAAGGCCGGATCATCCGCCTGCGCAGGCGCTTTGGCCCCTATCTGGGCGTCATCTGGGGGATTGCCGCCCTGTCGCTGATTTTCATGCTCGGCGTGGCGGCCTTCATGCTTGTCGAGGGCTGGAAATTTTTCGACAGCCTGTACATGGTGGTCATCACCCTGTCCACGGTCGGCTATGGCGAGGTCCTCCCCCTCAGCACCGACGGCCGCATTGTGGCCATGCTGCTCATCCTTTCGGGCGTGGGAACCTTTTTCTACCTTATCGGCGCGTTCACGAAGATGCTGGTCGAAGGCAACCTGCACATGTTTCTGGGGAGGCGCAAGGTGCGCAAGCAGATAGAAAAGATGCACGGCCACGTCATTGTCTGCGGCTACGGCCGCTTGGGCCGGGTAGTGGTCGCCGATTTCCTCAAGGAAGGGATCGGCGTCGTTGTCGTCGAACGCGAACCCGAGGTCGTGTCCCAGTTGCAGGAACGCGAAATTCCCCACATCGACGGCGACGCCACCGACGACGAGACGCTCGCCGCCGCGGGCATCGGCCGGGCGCGCGCTCTGGCCGCCTGCCTGACCCAGGAAGCGGCCAACGTCTATGTCACCCTGACCGCCCGCCAGCTTGCCCCGGACCTCTATATTGTGGCCCGGGCCGACGAACCCCGGCACATCCAACGCCTGGAACGGGCCGGCGCCAACCAGGCGCTCATCCCCCATCTCTACGGCGGCCATCGCATGGCCCAATCCATCCTGCGGCCGAGCGTGGTCAATTTCCTGGAAATCGCCATCCGGGGCGACGATTTGGGCCTGCAAATGGAAGAACTCAAAATCGGCCCTAACTCGCGGCTGGCCGGAAAAAATCTGGCCGATTCCCCGATTCGCGCCGATTTCGACCTGATCGTCATCGCCATAATCAAGACCGGCGGGACCATGAATTTCAATCCCGGACACGCGACCGTTCTCGAAAACGGCGACACCCTGATCCTGGTCGGCAGTCGCGAACACCTGAGCTCCCTGGAAGCGCTGCTTTAGGGAAAAAGAAGGGCCGGATTGTTTTTTCACCAAGCCCAACGGCTTGTCATCGCCCGCCAAGCAAGGCAAGAAAGCGGCTGATCGCGCGGACTATGAAAAGTTTTTTGGAGGCGGGGGGTCGGTGGAGGAACTTTTTTTTCAAAAAGGTTCCTCCACCGATTCCTCCGAATCACTCTCATGCCCACTCCTTCTCCTTCTTCCCTCACCCCCTTTGACGCCGAACGCGCGCGCGAACTGCGGGCGTCGATCGAGCGCCACAACCACTTGTATTACGTTCTGGACGCGCCGCAGATCAGCGACGCCGCATACGACGCGCTTTTTCGCGAGCTTGAGGCGCTTGAGCGCGAGCATCCGGACCTCGCCGATCCCAATTCGCCGACCCGGCGCGTGGGCGGGCGCCCCGCAGCCGCGTTCGTCTCCCGGCCGCACCGCCAGCGGATGTACAGCTTAGACAACGCCCTGACCGAGCAGGAGTGGCTGGCCTTTGCCGAGCGGGTGGAGAAACTCCTGCCGGGCCAAGAAGTCGACTACTTCGCCGACCCCAAGTTCGACGGCCTGGCCATGGAGCTGATCTACGAGCAGGGGCGGTTCACGGCGGCGCTTACCCGGGGCGACGGCGAGACCGGCGAGGACATCACCGCCAACATGCGCACGGTCAGGAACATCCCCATGGAGCTTGGCGCGCACGCGGCGCGCTCGGGCCTGGCCGCGCCGGAGCTGATCGAGGTGCGCGGCGAAGTGGTCATGGCCAAGCGCGATTTCCACGCGCTCAACGAGCGCCAGATGGAGGACGGGGCCAAGGTGTTCGCCAACCCGCGCAACGCGGCGGCCGGGTCGGCGCGCCAACTCGACCCCAGGATCACGGCCGCCCGGCCGCTCAAATTTTACGCCTACGGTTTGGGAGAGACGCGCTTTGCCGCCGGGGCGCGGGGCTTCGCCGGCCAGCGCGAGGCCATGGACGCCTTGCGCGGCTACGGGTTTGCCGTGGCGCCCGAGGGCCGTCTGGCCAAGGCTGCGGAAATTTACGCCTATTTCCTGGAACTCGGCCGGCGGCGCGAGCAATTGCCTTTTGAGATCGACGGGCTGGTGGTCAAGGTCGACCGCCTGGACTTCCAGGCTGAACTCGGCTTCACCGCCCGTTCGCCGCGCTGGGCCATCGCCTTGAAATTCCCGGCCCGCCAGGCGCAAACGAAACTGGCCGCGATCGAGGTCCAGGTCGGCCGCACCGGCGTGGTCACGCCGGTGGCCATTTTGGAGCCGGTGAGCGTCGGCGGGGTGACGGTCGGCCGGGCGACCCTGCACAACGAGGACGAGATCCGCGCCAAGGACGTGCGTCCGGGCGACACGGTGGTGGTGCAGCGCGCCGGAGACGTCATTCCCGAGGTGGTCGGGCCGGTGCTGGACAAACGCCCGCAAGGCCTGGCCGCGTTCGTTTTTCCGGCGACGTGTCCGGCCTGCGCCAGTCCGCTGACGCGGCTGCCGGACGAGGCGGCCTGGCGCTGCCTGAACCTGGCCTGTCCGGCGGTCGGCAAGCAGCACATCGCCTATTTCGCGTCCAAGTCCGGCTTGGACATCCAGGGGCTGGGCAGGCGCTGGATCGAGATCCTGGCCGACAAGGGCCTGGCGCGTTCGCCGGCGGACCTGTTCGAACTGACGCGCGAGGACCTGCTCGGGCTTGAGCGCATGGGCGAGAAGCTGGCCGGCAATTTCATCGCCCAGATCGAGGAAGCGAAGTCCAGGGCGAGCCTGGCCAAGCTGATCGGCGCGCTCGGCATCCGCCTGGTCGGGACGCAGACCGCCAAGACCTTGGCCGGGTATTTCACCGATCTGGACGCGCTCGGCCGGGCGACGGCGGAAGAACTCCTTAAGCTCAATGAAAACGGCCAGCTTCATGACATCGGTCCGGCGATCGCGGCTTCCGTCGCGGCTTTTTTCGCCAATCCGCAAAACCGGGACCTGCTCGTCCGCTTTAAGGCGGCCGGGCTGTGGCCGCTGGGCGGCCAGGCGAAAATTTCTTCCGGCACGAGCGGGCAGGGCGGGGAAAGCGGCGGCCCCGTGGCGGGCAAGACTTTTCTCTTCACCGGCGCGCTTGACGGCCTGCCCCGGAGCCAGGCCCAGGCCATGGTCGAGGCCGCCGGCGGGAGCGTCGCCGCCTCGGTTTCCAAAAATCTCGATTATCTCGTGGCCGGAGAAGCTCCCGGGTCCAAGCTCGCCAAGGCCGAAAAACTCGGCGTGGCCGTGCTGAATCAGGCGCAGTTTCTGGAGTTGTTCAAAGCGCCCAAGACCGGTCCCACGGCGCTTGGCCGGGGCAGCCTGCTCGATTTTTAGAACTTGTTGCAAAAGGACATTGGGGAGGGGAGAATCTGGGGAGAAACCCCTTTTGTGAACAAAAGGGGTTTCTCCCCAGACCCCTCTTCCCCAAAAAACTTTCAATGTATTGGGATGGGACGGACCTTTTTCTTTCCGGATTTTTTTGGCAAGATCCCCCTTTGGGATGGACGGCCGGACATGCAGTCGCCACGGCCCCGGCCTCGCCCAAACCGCAACAGAACCCCGATCCGTCTTTGAGCATAGAAAGTTTTTTGGAGGTGGGGGTTCGGGGGAGGAACCTTTTTTTCAAAAAAGGTTCCTTCCCCGGTCTCCTTCCCCTTCCCCAAAAGGAGTTTATCATGGTCAACATCATCGTGATGGGCGCCAAGGGCCGGATGGGATCGACCATCGCCGGCTTGGCGCAGGCCGATCCGGAATTGGTTCTGGCCGCCGTGATCGAGCGGCCGGGAGCCGAAGCCGGGCTGGACGTTTACGGCTGCGAGGTTGCGACCGGCCCGACCGGCCTGGCCGGCGCGCTTCAGCGGTTCAAGGGCGCCCTGGTCATCGACTTCACCCAGCCGGAATGTAGCCTGGCCACGGCCCAGGCCGCGGCCGAGGCCGGCGCCCGCGCGGTCATCGGCACCACCGGGCTTTCGGCCGATCAGCTCGCGGCCCTGAAAACGGCCGCCGTCAACACGCCGTTGCTCTGGGCGCCGAACATGAGCGTGGGCATCAACACCTTGCTGTCGGTGCTGCCGCAATTGGCGCAAAAGCTTGGCCCCGGCTTCGATCTCGAAGTCATGGAAATCCATCACAACAAGAAGGCCGATTCGCCCAGCGGCACGGCTTTGAAACTCGGGGAATGCCTGGCCGCGGCCAGAAACCAGGAGCTGGACCAGGTCAAGCGCTGCTGCCGCGAAGGCCTGATCGGAGCGCGCCCGGCCGGTGAAATCGGCTTGCAGACCATCCGGGGCGGCGACGTGGCCGGGGATCACACGATCTATTTTCTGGGCCAGGGCGAACGCATCGAAGTCACCCACCGGGCGCATTCGCGCGAAAATCTGGCCCGGGGGGCGCTGCGCGCGGCCAAATGGCTGGCCGGGGCCGGGGCCGGGAAATTGTACGGGATGGCGGATGTGCTCGGGTTATGAAAGAAGACCGGGGAGAAACTTTTTTGAAAAAAAGTTTCTCCCCGGACCCCACTTCAAAAAACTTTGACAATTTTTCATGAAAATCGGTCTGTTGCAGCTTAATCCCGTGGTCGGGGATCTGGAGGGGAACGCCTCGTTGATCGTCGCGGCTGCCCTGGAGGCCAAGCGGCGCGGCGCGGACCTGTGCCTGACCACGGAAATGGCCGTCACCGGCTACCCGCCCCGCGACCTGCTTTTGTATCCGGCTTTCGTTGAAAAGGCCCTGGACGCGGTCAAAGGCGTCGCCCGCTCCCTGCGGGGCGGTCCGGTCCTGCTGGCCGGGCTGCCGGTGAAAAATCCCGGCCAGGGCAAACCCCTGTTCAACGCCGCCGCCCTGCTCAGGGACGGGGAGATCGCCGCGGTCTTCCACAAGAATCTCCTGCCGACCTACGACGTCTTCGACGAGGACCGCTATTTCCAACCCGGCGCCGCCCCGGGATGTTTCGAACTGGCGGGCGTGCGCATCGGCGTGACCATCTGCGAAGACATCTGGAACGACAAGAATTTCTGGCAGTCGCATCTGTACGCGAACGACCCGGTTGAGCGGCTGGCGGCCATGAAGGCGCAGGCGCTGGTCAACCTGTCGGCCTCGCCGTTTAGCCTGGGCAAGCAGCTCGTGCGCGAAGACATGACCGCCAAAATAAGCCGGCAATACGGCCTGCCGCTGCTCTACGCCAACCAGGCCGGCGGCAACGACGACCTGGTCTTCGACGGCCGCTCCATGGCCTGCGACGCGCGGGGGATTCTCGCCGCCCGGGCCAAGGCTTTTGAGCCGGACATTCTGGTCGTGGACCTGGACCGGCTGCTCCGGGGCGGGGACGCGCCCGAGCCCTGCGCCGTGGCTGCCGACGATTTCTCCCCCGAGAGCGAAGCCTGGCGCGCCCTGGTCGCCGGAACCCGCGACTACGCCCGCAAATGCGGCTTCGCCAAGGCCCTGCTCGGCCTGTCAGGGGGCGTGGATTCCGCGCTGACCGCAGTGGTCGCGGCCGAGGCGCTGGGGCCGGAGAACGTGCTTGGGGCGCTCATGCCAAGCCCGTACTCCAGCCCGGGAAGCATCGACGATTCCCTGGAACTGGCCGCCAACCTGGGGATACAGACCATGACCCTGCCCATCGGCGCGATCATGGAAAGTTTCGGCAAGTCCCTGGCCCCGGCCTTTGCCGGACTGGCGGCCGACGCGACCGAGGAAAACATCCAGTCGCGCATCCGGGGCAACCTGCTCATGGCCCTGTCCAACAAATTTCGCGCCCTGCTTTTGACCACGGGCAACAAATCCGAACTGGCCGTGGGCTACTGCACCATTTACGGCGACATGTCCGGCGGCCTGGCGGTCATCTCCGACGCGCCCAAAACCCTGGTCTACAAGCTCGCGGCCCACGTCAACGAAAGGCGCGCGCTCATCCCCCGGGCGATCCTGGACAAGCCGCCCTCGGCGGAACTGGCCCCGGGCCAGACCGACCAGGACAGCCTGCCGCCCTACGACGTCCTGGACGCCATCCTGGAGCTGCGCATCCGCCGCCAGGCCTCGCGCGAGGAGATTATCGACCAGGGCTTTGATCCGGCCACGGTGGACAAGGTCGTCGGCCTGGTCAAAGCCGCCGAATTCAAACGCCGCCAAGCCGCGCCCGGCATCAAAATCACCGACCGCGCCTTCGGCGCCGGCTGGCGCATGCCCCTGGCGAGCAAGCTGGGATGCTGACGGGGGGGCCGCTCCGGGCCTCGCCGGGGGCGATGATCGCCCCCGGACCCCCACGGTAATGGGCGCGGTCGAGCCCCTGACGCGGGGGTCCGGGGGGCATCATGCCCCCCGGCGGGGATCCAAGGGGCAAAGCCCCTTGGCCCCCGGAGGGCGGGGGTGCAAGGGGCTTATTTCACCTGCCAGCGCGCGTCGTACTCCACGTCGTAGGTCTTGTCGGACGGTCCGTCGGATGTTTTGCGGCGCGTGGCGCCGATGGAGAGCTGGTAGACGCCGGTGAAGGGGATGGTGAAGGTCAATCGGCCTGATTCCTTGCCCGGGAGGTAGTGTTCGGATTTGTAGCGCGGCCCGTCGACGTGGATCGAGGACAATTCCAGATACAGCGCGCCCAGCGGGGCGTTGGCCTCGTAAAAGAGCTGGACCTGGTCGCCCTGGGCAAGCCAGAGCGTGCTCGCGCCCAGGACGTAGCGGGTCAGCCCGATGTCCGACAGGGCGTCGCCGTCCTTGAGATGGCCGTGGGCCAGGCCCACGGGAAAAGGGGCGTAGCGGGCGGTGAAGATCAGGCCGCCATAGACGATGGCCAGGACGGCCAGGCAGGAAACCAGAACAGCTTTGCGTTTGCTCACCATGTCGCCGGGTCCTTACCGGGCCTGCATAACAAGTTCATGGCGTCCGGGATTCCAAAGGGCGCAGCCCTTTGGCCGCCGGAGGCGTCGAAAACCACTATTTTACAATTCCCTGCCTCAGCCCAACGCCAGCAGCCGTTCGCGCAGGGCCGCCGCCTTGTCGCGCAGTTGCCCCGCCTGTTCGAAATGCAGCTCCTTGGCCGCCTCTCGCATTTCGCGCTCCAGGCGTTTGATCGCCTTGGCGATGGCCTTGGGGTCCGCGCCGTAGGCCCCGGCCTCTTCCATCACGCCGGAGTTCAGGGCGCGCAGGGCGCTTTCGTCGATCGCGTTTTGCGAATAGATCGCGTCCAGGACGTTGCCCATGTCTTTGACAATGGTCGTGGGCGTGATGCCGTGCTCCAGGTTGTGGCGCGTCTGCTTGGCGCGGCGGCGGTCGGTCTCGCCCATGGCCCGGCTCATGGAGTCGGTCACTTTGTCGGCGTACATGATCACCCGGCCGCGTACGTTGCGCGCCGCCCGGCCGAAGGTCTGGATGAGCGAACGCTCGGAACGCAAAAAGCCTTCCTTGTCCGCGTCCAGGATGGCCACCAGCGAGACCTCGGGCAGGTCCAGGCCCTCGCGCAGCAGGTCGATGCCCACCAGCACGTCGAACTCGCCCTTGCGCAAGGCTTGGAGAATGGCCACCCGCTCCAAGGTGTCGATGTCCGAATGCAGGTAGCGGGCGGCCACGCCCATGCCCTTCAGATACTCGGTCAGGTCCTCGGCCATGCGTTTGGTCAGCGTGGTCACCAGCACGCGCTCGTGTGCGGCCACGCGTTTTTTGCATTCGGCCAGCAGATCGTCCACCTGGCCGGCCGTGGGCCGCACCTCGACCTCGGGATCGAGCAGGCCGGTCGGCCGGATGATCAATTCCGAGAGCAGGCCCTGGGAACGCTCCAGCTCGTAGGGTCCGGGCGTGGCCGAGACGTAGACCGTCTGCCCGGCGCGCTCGAGGAATTCCCCGAAATTAAGCGGCCGGTTGTCCAGGGCCGAAGGCAGCCGGAAACCGAAATCCACCAAGGTCTGCTTGCGCGACTTGTCGCCGCTCGACATGCCGCCGATCTGCGGCACGGTGATGTGCGACTCGTCGATGAACAAGATGAAGTCTTTGGGGAAATAATCGAGCAGCGTGAACGGCGGCTCGCCCTCGGCCCGGCCGTCCAGGTGCCTGGAATAATTCTCGATGCCGTTGCAGTAGCCGAGTTCCTCGATCATCTCCAGGTCGAGCATGGTTCGCTGTTCGAGACGCTGGGCCTCGACCAGCTTGTTGCGCTCCTGAAACCAGGCCAGGCGTCCCTGTAATTCCTCGCGGATGCGGCCGGTGGCCAGGGCCAGGTTGTCGCGGTCGGAAACGTAATGGCTGGCCGGGAAAATCACCGCCTTGTCCATGCGGCCCAAAACCTCGCCGGTGAGCGGATCGGTCTCCAGGATGGCCTCGATCTCGTCGCCGAAAAACTCCAGGCGCAAGGCCCGCTCCCGCGAATAGGCCGGGATGATTTCGAGAACGTCGCCGCGAATGCGGAACGCGCCGCGATGGAAATCGTAGTCGTTGCGCTCGTAATGCACCTCGATCAGGCGCTCCATGAGCTTTTCCAGGGACAAAGCCTGGCCGGTCGCGACCGGCACGACCATCTTCTCGTAATACTCGCGCGAACCCAGCCCGTAGATGCACGACACCGAGGCCACGATCACCACGTCGCGCCGGGTGAGCAGGGCGTGCGTGGCCGCGTGGCGCAACTTGTCGATGTCGTCGTTGATCGAGGAATCCTTCTCGATGAACGTGTCCGAATGCGGCAGATAAGCCTCGGGCTGATAGTAATCGTAATAGCTCACGAAATATTCCACGGCGTTGTCCGGAAACAACCCCCGGAATTCATTGAACAGCTGCGCCGCCAAGGTCTTGTTCGGGGCCATAATCAACGCCGGACGGCCGCATCTTGCGATGACCTGGGCCATGGTGTAGGTTTTGCCGGTCCCCGTGGCCCCGAGAATCACCTGATCGCGAACCCCGGCCTCCAGATTGGCGACCACCCCGGCCACCGCCTCGGGCTGGTCGCCGCTCGGCGTAAACGGACTATGCAGGACGAACATATGCGCGCCCGGCAGGTTGGAGGGGGAGAGAGGGAGCGAGAAGTGGAGCGGGAGGCGGAGCGGGAGGTGGAGTGGAAATGAAGAGGAATCGGGGGAAACCCCTTTTGTGAACAAAAGGGGTTTCCCCCGAACCC
>JADFXV010000057.1 GCA_015233395.1 Desulfovibrionaceae bacterium | reverse complement strand
AGACGTGTTTCAGGACTGAAAGGATTTTGCCCGGTCCCTTTTCAAAAACGCTTCCGGCCCGTGTCCGCATCGCGCGAAGCGCGATGCGGACACGGGCCGGTTGAAGTTTTTTGAAGAGGGGTCCGGGGAGAAACTTTTTTTCAAAAAAGTTTCTCCCCGGTCTGCTCTCCTCTACTCCATCTTCATTTCAATGACGCCCGGGGCGTAGCCTTTGAGTTCGGCGAGCATGGCCCGGACGCCGCGCGCCAGCATGCGTTCCACGAAGGGGTTGAGCGGCAGGGGTTTGCCGTCGATGGCGACCCGGCATTTCCCGGCGAGCGAGGCGCAGTCGGCGATGGTCGCGCTCCCGGCGACGATCCGCGCGGCCAGGCCGGCGCAGTCGTCGTGTCCGCAGCCGCCGCAGTCCAGGCCGGGCAGTGCGAAGGCCTTGTCCATAATCAGTTCGGCCAATTCCCGGATGGTCCCCGGCCGGGCGAGTCCGGGCGGGACGTAGGGACCGAACGAGGCCAGGGCGAGCTTGCCCGGATCGAGTTCTTCGGCTTCGGCGGCGTTGCCGGCCAGGAGCACGCGCGGCAGCCAGCCGTATTCCTTGCCGCCTTCGACGAGTGCTACGTCGGCGTCAAGCAGCGGCAGGAGATCGGCGAGATAGCGTTTATGCGGCCAAAACACGGCCGCCTCGCCCGGGGTGACGGCGGCCACGCCCACGGTGACGGCCAAAAGCCGGTCCGTGTCGGTGTTTTCCTTGTCGAGTTTCGGATTATGAGTGGATTTGGCGGCCCCGACGCGCACGCCCATGGCCGTGAGGGTCTGCGCCAATTCCAGGACGAGCGAGGTTTTTCCGGATTTCTTGAAACCGACGATGTTGACCGCGATCATGGCGCATTCTCCCGGCCGGGTTTGATCGTCTCAATGCCGACGGCCAGCCAGCCGCTCGTGCGGGTCTTTCGGACGGTGACATGGTACCCGGTTTGCTTCAGGTTCAGGTCGACGGCGGCCGCTTCGCCCGGGGCCAGGCCTCGGGCCTTGTCCACGGCGGCCTCTCCGGCGGCGTTTAGGAATTCGTGCGCCGAATTCACGGCCTCGGCCGCGTCCCGCCCGCGCAGCGCCTCGGCCGAACGGTAATGGAGAGTGGCCTTGCCGTTGCCGCCGCCGGCGGTTTCGATCTCTTCGGCGTACGGGCCGCTGACGGCCACGACCAGCCCGCGCGCGTCCATGAGCGCCGCCACGCCGTCGCGCCCGGCCGCCGCGTCCAGCCCGAAGGCGATCTGCTTGAGGGTGATGTCGCGCGAGGCGACGCCAAGCAGATTGTCGCCGTCGTAGACCGGACAGGAGACGGTGAGCATCATCCCGGCGCCGGCCAGATCCAGGTAGGGTTCGGTCCAGCCGGCCTTGCGTCCGGCCAGGTCGGCCGCCGCGTAGAACGCCTGCCGGGTGGGCCTGTCGTTGTTCATTGCGTCGCTCAAGGGCAGGAAGGGATAAATGGCGAAGGAGTCGTTCACCGTGGTCAGGTAGACCCAGGACAGGTCGAGTTCGTCGTGCAGGCGCCGCAGTTCGCTAAAAATCGCGGGCAGGGCCGCGAGTTCGCGCCAGGCGGCTTCGGAGATGTCCGGTCCGGCGTACGAATAGAGCGCCGGGCCAGGGGATTGGTAGGCCGGCTCGCGTTTTTCCTCGCCCGGACCGGTTTTGAAGCCGACGACCGGACCTTGCCGTCTGGCGTTTTGCATCAGGGCGTCTTTTTCGGTTTCGCCTGGCGCCCGGGCGGCGCCCAGCGCGGCGGCGTACGTCCCGCCCAGCCCGGTCAGGCTGGCGGCCGCCTTGTCGCAGAGCGCGTCCAGCCGGTCCGTCGCCAGCGCCAAGGCCCGGTCCATGCCCCGGCCGGTCGATTCGGCCGGGGGCATATCCCGGTCAAGAGCCCATCCCAGGGCGCAGGCGAACCACACGAGCGCCGCCGTCCAAAACATTCCCGCTGCAAACGTCTTGCGCATGAAAACCGCTTCCTCCGGGGATAATGATGCAACCGGCGCGCCGGCGCGCCTTGCGCGCCCCGCTCCGGCGGCCGCCGTCTCGTGTGATGTTCCAGAAAGAGGCGGTTGTTTTCAACCACCTCTTTCTGGAAAGATCGCTCGCCGCAAACGCGGTTTGCGGCTCACTCACGCCGCCTGCGGCGGCGAGCCAGCCTTGCGGCTGGCTCGTGTCGCGTTAAGGAACTGCAATTCAAGCGCCATTTATTTGCGGAACGCGACACTAGCCGCCCTGGGCCTTGAAGCTGGCGGAAAATTTGGAGTACGACAGGGCGATGGCCAGCACCAAAAGCGCCGCCAGGACGCTGATCCCGGCGTTGTAGAACGGCGGCGCGACGAGCGCCAGCCGGATGAGCAGCGTGGCCACGGCGTAGGCCGAATTGCGGAACAGGGCGTGGTACACCGGCAGGTAGCGCAGCGAGACCAGGACGATCAGGATGTCGCTGAAAATCAGACAGGTGTAGAACGACTCGAACACTTTGCCGACGTCCCAGCCCACGTGCGGCGAAAACAGGAAAAAGCCCACGATCACCGCGAAAATCACGAAAATCACCAACGACACGCATTTTTTGAGGGCGATGAATTCGAGCTTGTCCGTTTCGGGCATCTGGTAGGGCCAGGGTTGCAGGCGGTAGAAGATCCCGAGCACCACGAACAGGAAGATGGCCGCGCCGGCGTCGCAGGCGATGTCGAGCACCCCGACGACGTTGTGGGTGATCTCGGCCGGAAAGTCGTAATGCGACAATTCTTTGAAGGTGTTGCGCAGCAGGATGAGCGAGAGCACTTCGATCTGCTTGCCCACCGACCGGGAGACCGAGGCCGGCAAGGCGAAGACCAGATCCGCGATCTCAAGGGCAAGCAGCAGGATAAAGCCCAGGTTGATAGCCTTGAAGTGGTTGGCCGGCACAAAGGCGCTCAGCTCCGGCGAAAGAAGCCCCAGGCGGTTGAGTTCGATCAGCGCGAGCGCGATCAGGAAGACAACCGCCAGAATCGCGGCGATGAATCGCTTGGCCGCGCGCGATTCGGAGTAATGCTCCAGATAATCGAAGAGGCAGGTCGGGCAGCGAAGCAGAACATGCATGGGATCATCCTTTCAAAAGACCGCGCGCCCGTCAAGGCCGCCGCGCGGGACTCTTGCCCGCCGGGCCGATTTGGGGCTATCGTGAGGGAAGGGACGCAATGGCCCTCAAACTCCCGGCAGACCATTCCGGCGCCGGCGAACCATTTCACGACGCGAGGCAGCATGTCTTTTGATCCCGAACGCGAAACCGCGCTGTTGCGCAAAAAAATGACCGCCCTGCGGGCCAAACCCCATCTCCCGGCCGCCCTGCTCGACTTGGCCGAGGCCGTCTATTCCCGCCAGATTACCGCCAGGAGCCAGGCCGTCGTGGACGTCCCCGGGCCGGAGGCGCTTGCTCCGGCCGAGAGAGCCGCGCGCGGCGAGCCGTTGCTCGCCAGGGAATTTTTTCCCTACGACGTCGCCCAGGCGGGCGCTCTGTGCGGCGAATTCCTCACGCTTCTGCGCCAAGCGCCCGGTCCCGCGGCCGAGGCGGCGCGGCTTGCGGGCGAGGCCCTAGATAGCGGCTCGCCCAGCTTCGAGACGGCCGCCAAGGCGTATCTCAAGGGCGACTACGCGCTCTTTTCCGCCTTCGGCGAGAACGCCCCGGCCGCGCCCGGAACCCTGTCCTTTTTGGTCCAGTCGAGCCTGACGCCGAGCCTGGCGCAAGTCAGCCTGCGCCTGCTGCCCCGGTGGCCGGAGCACAAGACCTGGACCCACGGGCATTGCCCGGTCTGCGGCTCCCCGCCCCTGATCGGAGTCCTGGAGGGCAAGGAAGGCCGGCGCTATCTGTGGTGCTCGTTTTGCGGCGCCTCTTACCGCGTTCCCCGGCTGACCTGCCCCATCTGCCTGGAGGACGACAGCGCAAAGCTCCCCTTTTACACCTCGCCGGACGAGCCGGGCTTTCGCTTAACCACCTGCGCCGGCTGCAACCATTATCTCAAGACCGTCGATTTCAGGGAGTTCGACCGGGTGAGCCTGCCCCTGCTCGACGACCTGGAGTCGCTGAGCCTGGACGTCCACGCCGGGAAACTCGGCTTTGTCCGGCCGGCGCTGTCCGGATGGGGGTTTTAGCCATGGCGGACGAAAACCCAGGCGCCGTGGCGGCCTTTGCCTGCCGCCGCTTCCAGCACGGATGCTGGCGCGACATCGAAGACGACGTCGCCCCGGAAACCGCGCTGATCCTGCACTTTCCCGGTCTGCCCCCAAAGCGGCTGTGGGCCTATCCCGAGGAGCTCGACCTGCTCGCCCTGGGACACGCCGCCCTGGATTTATGCCCGGCGGGTCAGGCGCCGATTTTGACCCGGGCCAAAGACAACGCTTTTTGGCTTGAGCCCGCCCCGGCGCCCGAGCGCCCCGAGGCCCCGGATTTTACGCTCAGCGCCGGCGCCGTCATGGAGGCCATGGCCGCCTTCATCGCGGCCCCGGGCCGCTGGGAGGGCACGGGCTGCTTCCACCGCGCCGGCCTGTTGCATCCGGCCTCCGGAACCTTCGCCCGGCGCGCCGAGGACATCGGCCGCCACAATTGCCTCGACCGCCTGGCCGGCGCCGCCGTGCGCGAAGGCGACGACCTCGCCCGCTACGCCCTGTTCGTCTCGGCCAGGATGACCGCGAGCCTGACCGCCAAGGCCGCCCGGGCCGGCTTTCGCCTGATCGTGAGCCGCTCGGCCGTGACCACCGCCGGCATCGACGCCGCTCTCGAAGCCGGCGTCGCCCTGGCCGGTTTCGCCAGGGAAAACCGCTTCACGGTCTTTGCCGACCCGGCCGGAAGGATCGTCTGATTGCCCGGGGATGACCTGGCCGCGGTCATCCTGGCCGGCGGCGAAAGCACGCGCCTGGGCCGCGACAAGGCCTTGATCGCCGTCGGTGGCGTGACCCTGCTCGCCCGGACGGCCGCGCTGGCCGCCCGCGTCTGCCGCGAAGTCTACGTTTCCGGCCGCGATCCCGGAAACTGCCTGCCCCAGGTCGCCTGGTTCGCAGACGCGACGCCGCGCATCGGCCCCATGGGCGGGATCATGACCGCGCTGACCGTCCTTGCCCGCCCCGTCCTGGCTCTGCCCTGCGACCTGCCGCTTTTGACCGAGCCCGTCCTGGCCAGGCTCATATCCAGGCGCGACCGGCGGGCCAAAGACGCGGTCATGACCGTCTACCTGCATCCGGAAACCGGCTATATCGAGTCCCTCGCGGCGATTTACGAACCCGCCGCCTTGGGGTATTTGCGCGGCGCCGCCGCAATGGGGATGTACAAACTCAGCCGGGCCATTCCAGAAGAGGCGAGGAACCACGTCCCGTGCCGGCCCGGCGAGGCGGCGGTTTTTTTCAACGTCAACCGGCCGGAAGACCTCGACAGGCTTGACGACGACTCCTTGGGCGCCTGCGCTCCCGGTCAATAAACGCCTTTCCGGAGTGAATGACGCCCGGTTCCGCAAGCGGCCTCTTTGGCGCCTCGTCCGGCCCTTTGCCAGGGCGCGGTTTTTTGTTATCCCCTTTTCGCGGGCGCGCGCCGGCCGCCACATCGCACAGGAGGCACCCCATGCTCGTCAAGGACTGGATGACCCCGGGCGTAATCACCGCCACCCCGGCCACTTCCCTGATGAAGGCCGCCAAGATCCTCAAGGACAACTCGATCCGCCGCCTGCCCGTGATCGACGAACGCGGCCGGCTGGCCGGCATCGTCACCGACCAGGACGTCATGAACGCCTCGCCCTCCAAGGCCACCTCGCTGGAAATGCACGAGCTGTATTACCTGCTCTCGGAAATCAAGGTCAAAGACATCATGACCAAGGACCCGTTCGTCGTGCGGCCGGAGGATTCGGTGGAGCGGGCGGCCGTGGTCATGCTCGAACACCGGGTGGGCAGCCTGCCGGTGGTCGACCAGGATGGCCATGTCGCCGGAATCATTACTGAATCAGACGTCTTCAAGGCGCTCGTCGGCATCACCGGCGTACTCCAGGGCGGCGTGCAGTTCGCGCTCACGCTCAAAAACGCCCCCGGCGCGCTCAAGGACGTCCAGGAATGCCTGCGCGACCACGGCGCGCGCGTAATCAGCATCCTGACCTCCTTCGCCGCCGGCGCGGGCGAGGACGAACGCCAGGTGTTCATCCGGGTCTTCGACCTGCCCGACGCCGCGCTTGAACCGCTGGCCGCTGATTTGCGCGACAAATTCGGCCTGAAATACTACCTGCGCGACAACCCGGTCTAAACGGCCGGGCCGGCGGCGCGAAGAACAGGCCTTGACCCGCGCCCAGAGCGTCTTATCTATGCCTGACCGGCCGTCGCGGCCGGATTTCCTCTTTCATAAGGATCACGTCATGTCGGAACTGCCAACGCGCGTATGCCCGCATTGCGGGTCGCAACTCGGAGAATGGGCCGCCCCGCCGGAATCCGGCTGGGGTATGCTCCTGGTGTGCAACAACAACGATTGCAAACTCTTCGCCTGCTCGGGCACGAGCATCGAAAACAAGGACCCGGAAAACCCCTTCGGCTGCCGCTACGCCGAAAACCCGGACAACGGCTACAAACCCGTCCATCTCCTGGCCTGGCTCGGGCCGCACGCCTCCTGACCAATCCCCGGGAATACGCGCGAAGCCCGTGCGTATTCCCGGCCATTCCCGGCCAAACCCAGTGGTTTTGCTGCAATAAGCAAAAAAACCGGCCTGCGCCGGTTTGCTTCGGGACGCACTCCCGGCCGACAGCGTGAAATGTTACCGCTGCGACTGGCCGAGCGTGATGTTGAAGGCCACGTTGTAGAGATGGTGGAAGAAGTCCACGTATTCGACGCAGACGTGCTCCGGGGCGGCGATCCGGGCCGGGGCGAAATTGACGATGCCCTTGATCCCTGCCTCGATGAGATAATTGGCGGCGCGCTGGGCGCGCTCGGGCGGCGTGGTGATCAGGCCGATCTCGACGCCAAGCTCCCCGGCCTTCTCGGGCAGGCGCTTGGAGCAGATGACCTCGATGCCGCCGATCTCCTCGCCGATCTTGAACGGATCGCAGTCGAAAATGCCCACGATGTGAAAACCCCGGCGGCGAAATTCCTGGTGGCGCAACAAGGCCTTGCCCAGGTTGCCCACCCCGACCAGGGCGGCGCGCCAGATGCGGTCCACGCCGAGCGACTGCTTGATCGAGGTGATCAGCTCCTGGACGTAATACCCCACCCCGCGCACGCCGAAACCGCCGAAATAGGCAAGATCCTTGCGTATCTGCGAGGGATTGACGTCACAGGCCTTGGCCAGAAGCTCCGAGGAAATGACCTCGGCGCCCTCACGCTTGAGCGTCTCCAGAACCTGGACGTACAAGGCCAGACGCTTGATCGTGGCGCGCGGGATGTGTTCGCTTCGCAACATGGGACGTTCCGATTTTGACGCCTATGTGATTTTTTTAACAATCCCTTGGTGAAAAAAAGGAGGCCGGTTCCGGCCTCCTTTTTCTCGCGATAAAAGCCGAACTACTTCAGCAGCGGGTTGGCGAACAGCAGGATCAGGTTGACGACCAGGGCGTAAATGGCCAGGGACTCGATGAAGGCCAGACCCAGAATCAAGGTGACGGTGATCTTGCCGCCGGCCTCGGGGTTGCGGGCGGTGCCGTCGCACGCGGCCTTCAGGCCCATGCCCTGGGCGATGCCGCAGCCGGCGGCGGCGATGGCCATGCCAAGCGCGGTGGCCAAACCGGTGGTGGCGGCGACGGAGGCGTCGGCGGCGAAGGCGGCGCCGGCAAGGGCCAGCAAGGCAACCGTGTTCAGGGCGGTCAAAAGAACTTTACGCATAATTCGAATCCTCCTGGACTCATTATAGTGTTACGGCCAAAGGCCATTTCCCCCGGAATAGCAACCAGGGGCTCCGCCCCTGGACCCCGCTGGGGGCGATGATCGCCCCCAGGCCCCCCCGACGGGGGGGTCCGGGGGGCATCATGCCCCCCGGCCGGGATTCCAAAGGGGCGGAGCCCCTTTGGTGGTTCACTGGTCCTAATGCGCGTGTTCGAAGGAGCCTTTCAGGTAGATCATGGTCAGCATGAAGAACACGAAGGCCTGGATGACGTCGGCCAGCGAGAACAGGAAGTACATCGGGAACGTGCCCACGACCGGCGCCAGGGAGAAGAGCAGGATGAGCACGATTTCCTCGCCCTTGACGTTGCCGAACAGTCGCAGGGTGAGCGACAGCGGCCTGGCCAGGTGGCTGACGATTTCGATCGGGAACATCAGCGGCGCGAGCCACCAGAACGGTCCCATGAAGTGTTTGATGTATTTCGGGCCCCAGATGCGCAGGCCCCAGAAATTGTAGTAGCAGACCACGGTGATGGCCATGGCCGCGTTGGTGTTCACGTTGTTGGTCGGCGAATCCATGCCCGGAATCAGGCCGATCAGGTTGCTGGTGACGATGAACAGGAACAGAGGCACCAGAAAGCTCACGACCTTGCGGCCGTCCTCGCCCATGTTCAGGACGATGAAGTCCTCAAGCCCGCCGATGACGGTCTCGAAGATGTTCTGCAAGCCGGTCGGCACCATTTGGATCTTGCGGGTGGCGACGATGCCGAGCACGATGAGCAGCGCCATGACCGTCCAGGCGTACACCACGTGCCCGGGGGGATGATGCCAGCCGGCGGCCTTGAAGGCCTCCTCCACAAACAGAATCGGTTCAGGAAGTCCACCACCAGCCATATCCTAAGCCTCCTTGACTTGAGTTCGCATCGTTTTGGCCATGCCCCACCAGACCATCGCCGCCACCGCCGTGGAAACGCCGGCCAAAAGCGGCGCGGCCGGCGCCCCGGCGTAGGCGATCAAGGCGAAAAGCGCGACCCCGGTCGCGGCCAGCCGTAAGTAAAAACGAAACAACAAGGCCGCCACCGCGCCGCGCCGGATGAACACGACGCCCTGGCCGAACTTGGCCAGCGACCAGAAATTGACGGTGATGAGCACGGCCCCGACGGAAAACGACAATCCCCACAACCCGAAACCCGTGACCGCCAGGCACAGCGCCGAGGAGGTCGCGGCCGCGCAGATCTGCGCGCGCATCAGCTCGCGCACTTCGCGGCCGGCGAAGCCGCGCCGGTGCAGCCAGCCGTCGAGGCCGGCCATCGTCTTGCGCAATATGCTCGTCATCGGCTCATTCTTCGAGTTTGCCTTCGGGCTTTTCCACCGGTTTTTCCGCGAATCGCGTTTTGGGCTCGTCTTCGCTCGCCCGCTGAATTTTCCTGACGTCCAGGTATACGTTTTTAAACCCGGCGGCAATCCCGATGACCAGAAAAGCCAGGGTGAGCCAGGGCTTGGTGTGAAACCGCCCGTCGAGCCAAACGTCCAGCCAGTACCCGATGGCCAGGCCGACAAACGTGCCGCTGACCAGATGCAGGCCGAGCGTGGACGCGTTCATGATCGCGTCGTACGCGTCCTTGTGCTTTTCCTTGAAATGGATCATCGCGCCATTTATCCTGCCGTCCCTGACGGTTACGCCGCTTCATGCGGCAAGGCCGAGTCCGGCGCGCACAAGTCCCGAGCCATTACCATCCCCGGCGCGGATAGTCAACGGGCCTGGAGGATAAAGAGAATCGGGGGGGGCATTTTTTTGAAAAAAATACCCCCCCCCCCCCTCAAAAAACTTTTCCCCCTTGCCGAGGGGGTCCGGGGGGATCATCCCCCCCCGGCGGGGTCTGGGGCGGAGCCCCAGCGGGGGCTGCGGGGGGCTGCCCCCCTGATTTCTTCATTTCTTCACGCGGCCGCGCCGGAATTCCGGGGCGACGAGTTTTTTGAAGGTTCGCTTCCATTTCGGCCCGTCGATCATTTCCGCCAGGAGTTCCACGGTGTGCAGCACGGGCTGTTTTTTTCCCAGGGACAAAAGGCAGCGTTTGACTCCGATGCGGCACGAGGGGCAGCCCACGATCACCGGCCGGGCATCGGGCGCGCCCGCGAGGTCGAGGGTGAGTTGTTCCATTTTGCGTTCCCGGATGCGGTTGTAGATGGCCGGGGAGGTCAGCGCGCCCAGGCCGGATTCGGCGCAGCAGCCGGGCGAGAGATCGACCGGCCTGCCGGTCAGGGTTTCGATGGCCTTGCGATAGATTTCCGCCGCCTTGGCCGGATTCTGGCCGGTCCATTCGACGTGGCAGGAGGGGTGGTAGAGCAGCCGGTCCGGTCCGGGAGCGGCCGCCTGGCTCGGCCGCGGCATGCGTTCCATGAGGAACTGGACCACGTCCTGGTGCGGCGGCGCGGCGCCGAGCACGGCCTTCCAGTCGAATTCGGAGAGGCCTTCGCGGCAGGTGCCGCAGGAGGTCAGAACGAATTGCGGCTTGGCCCCGGCGTCGGCGCAGGTCACGAAGAGTTTTTGCAGGCAGTCCTGATTGCGGGCCCGGTTGGCGAGAAACGCGCCTTCGCCGCCCGAGGCCAAAAGCGGATAGCCGCAGCACATGTGCCGGTCCGGGATGATGACCGTGACCCCGGCGCGCAGCAGAAGGTGCAGCGCTCCCATGCCGATGGAACGGGCGAACAGGCTCGCGCCGCAGCCCGGGAAATAGAACACGGTTTCGGCAAGAAACCCCGGGTTTTCCGGCACAAAGACCACGCCCTGGTCGAGGTGTACGGTTTCGTACAGGTTTTTCAGGCCAAGCGGCGGGGTCGGCCCGTGCAGCAGGGGCGACTCGAAGCGCCGCCGCCAGGCGCCCGGCGCCAGGCCGGTGGCGTGCGTAAGCCCTCGTTGTCCCCAGGCCAGGAATTTGGCCGCCTGGGGCACGCGTTTTTCCGGCTGCTCGGAGAGGTAGGCCAGCACCTTGTTTTTGAACGGATGGCCGCCGGCCTGTTTTTCTTCCAGGAAGGCCCGGGCTTCCAGGGCCACCAGCGAGCTGTCGATCTTGACCGGGCAGACGCCGGCGCATTTGCCGCAGGCGGTGCAATGCTCGGTGAGGTCTTTGAGGTGGGCGAGCAGTTCGGCCTTGGGTTCGCCGTGCTGCACCTGGGAGTAGTAGATGGCCTCGATGAGCGCGCCCAGGCTGATGTTCTTGTTGCGCGGATGATAGACCATGCCGCGCTGGGGCTGGAACATCGGGCAGACCTGTTTGCATTTGCCGCAGCGGGTGCAGACCTGGATGTCGGTCAGCAGTTTGATGAGCCGTTCTTTTTCCGGCAGGGCGGTGCGGCGCAGGTCCTGGATCAGGCGGTTGAAGGAGAAGGTGTAGGGTTCGGCGTCCAGGCCGCGCTGGGTGAGCTTTCCCGGGTTGAACACGCCTTTGGGGTCGACCTGCTGCTTGTATTTTTTCAGCGCCCAGATCTTGTCTTCCTGGAGAAAGGCGATCTTGGTGATGCCGATGCCGTGTTCGCCCGAGACCGCGCCGCCGAGCTCCATGACCTTGCCGAACACCTTGTCGGCCACTTCCATGGCCTGGGCCATCATTTCCGGATCGTTGGAGTTGACCGGGATATTGACGTGGCAGTTGCCGTCGCCGGCGTGCATGTGGCTGGCGACCACGATGCGGGTGGCCAGCATGTTCTGGTGGAAGGTCTCCAGGGTGACGGCTTTTTTCGGATAGCGCGCGATCAGGTCGCGGAAGAAAAAATAGGTCTGGACCTCGAATTCCTGATCCGAGAGATCCTTGGCGCTCACTTCCCCGCTGAGCAGCTTGACCGCGAACTGCATCTCCATGCTGATGAATTCGTCGGCCGGCAGGATGCCGTGGAGCTGGCTGACCTTCTGCAGGGCCAGGCGGTAGGCCTTGGCCAGGTAGTACAGGTTGAGCTGCTCCATGAAATCGGCGAATTCCGGGATGACCCGTAGCGGGATGACGATGTCCTCGTTGATTTTGAATCCGCTGGTGCGCTTGGCGATGGCCGAGAGCTTGTGGCGGTCCTCCCAGAAAAGTTCCGCCTGTTTTTCGTCCTCGGCGGCGAAGATGTCCACGTTTTCGTAGGGATTGACGATGTCGATGATGTCGTGGACCGCGCGGGTCAGGGCCACCTCGTCGTCGCTGTCGAGCTGGATGAGCAGGACCGAAATCGGCTCGCCTTCATAAGCCGTCGATTTTTTTTGATATTCGATGGCCCGGACGTATTTGGAGTTAAACTCTTCCAGGGCCGAGATCTTGACCAGATCGCCGTGCGCCCGGATATGGTCGCGCAGCCCGACCACGTCGCCGATGACCAGCATGGCGTTGTGCATCGAGCGGCCGTAGAATTCCAGGCACAGGGTCCGCGACAGCGAGGGCTTGTCGTGCAGGGTGAAGCAGGCCTCGGTGATGACCCCGTCCACGCCTTCCTTCTGCACGCCCGGCAGCCCGCCCAGATACTTGTTGGACACGTCCTTGCCCAGGCCCGGTCCGCGGATGTCGCCGCCGCCGAGCGTAACCGTGTCGCGGGGCTTGCCGTCCTCGCCGACGATTTCGAACACCGCCGTTTCCTGGGGCAGGATCTTGTGCCTTGGGTGGTCCTTGCGCCTGACCTCGACCATCTCGCCCCCGGGCATGACCATCGTGTAGCTCAGGATGTTGTCGAGCGTGGTGCCGTATTCGAAGGCGAACGGGCCGCCGGCGTTTTCGGAGATGTTGCCGCCGAGCGAAGAGGCCGCCTTGGAGGCCGGGTCCACGGTCAGGAGCAGGTTTTCGGCCGCCGCCGCCTTGATGGCGTCGAGCGTGATGACCCCGGCCTGGGCGCAGAGCACCTTGGCCTGCCTGTCGATGGACAGGATGGATTTGAGGCGGCTTAGGCTTAAAACCACGGTCCGGGCGCGGGCCGGGATGGCGCCGCCGGTCGCGCCCGAACCGCCGCCCCGGGGAATGACGGCGAAGCCCAGTGCGTTGGCCAGGCGCACGATCATCTGGATCTGGCCGGTATTTTCCGGGGTCAACAGGGCCATGGGCAATTCCAGGCGCAGGTCGGTGGCGTCGGTGGAGGTCTCCACCAGGCTGTGGGGGCTGACGCTCACGCAGCGGCCGGGCAAAAATTCGGCCAGTTTTTCCAGCACCAAGGCCGTAAACGCCTGGTCTTCCTCGTAGCTTTGCCAATAGGCGCGCTTTCCCTTGGCGATGATCCCGAGGTATTCGCCCGCGACCACCCGTTTGGCCTCGTCCAGGCGCTTATCCACGCTGCGCGCGATGTCGGCGGCGGCCACAAAGGGGTTGTAGCGCAACAAAAAGAGTTCCGAAGCCACGGCGACGGCCAGGCTTTGCACGTCTTCCGGCCAGGTTTCGAACTGGTCCGGAGAGATGCCGAGCACCCGGGGGATCAGGCGTTCCGGGGGCAGCGAGATGTGGGGCTTTTTATCCGGCATGATGGTGGGTCACCGTTTTTTGGGGTAAACTGTCAATATAAGCCCGGCCCTGGGCTTTGACAAGGCTCCATGAAAATAAAAAACCTCATTATTTCAATGTGATGCCCGACAAATGACACTGCACCCCGTTTGCCGCACTGAGTTCAACTGGCCGAATTGACGGAATCGGCCGATTCGGCCGATTCCGTCATGACCGCCGGGGCGGCGACGGTCCAGAGCGCGGCAGGCGGCGTGCGCCGGACCAGATCGTCGAAAAATTCGCGCGGCAGGCTGGGGTATTCCCGTCCGAGCCGGTGCGCCAGCCTGCCGCCCGAGGCGGCGTCAAAGCGCGCGAGCTTGTCCGCCCAGGCCTCGGGGGATTTCAGGACGTGGTTCAGATGGATGATCGGCGCCGCCGGGGCGACGGCCGTGGCGCCGGGCAGGCCTTCGAGCCGTTCGTGGACCGGCCGGACGTAGCGCGCCCCGGGAGTTTTGCGAAAAAGCCGCAGTTGCGGATCCGGCCACAGCCCGTAGCCGCACAGGACGCGCTCCTCGCCCGGCGCCAGGGTCAGGCGCGGCAGATACACGCCGTCGTATTGCGCGAGCCTTGCCAATTCCGGCAAAGCCAGACGCAGTCCCGGGGAAACGCGTTCGTCCGCGTCCAGGGACAAGACCGCCCCGTCCGGGCAGGCGGCGAGCATGGCGTTGCGCTGGGCGGCGAAATCGTCGCAAAGGGGCCTGGCCAGTTGGATCGCCCCTTCCGGTATCGCAAGCGAGCGCGCCTCCTCGGGCAGGGTTGCGCCGTCCCAGACCAGCACGAGGTCGCCCGCGATATCCCGGACCCCGTCGAAAAAGTCCGCCAGTTCCGGTTCGCCCGGACGCACGATGGCCGCAAGCGTCAGTCGCGGCCGCGGTTCCGTCTGGCCCGGGAGCGGCGCGCCCGCCGCGCCCGCCCGGCCGGCCAAGAAGCGGCGCAGGGATTGGTAGCGGCTTTTTTCCGCCTCCCCGAGTTCGGGGTTGAGCATGATAAGCGGCGCGTTTCCGAGATCGCCGGCCAGGCGCAGCAAAAATCCGGCGGCCCAGGGCGAGGCGTCGGCGATCAGCCGCGCCGGTCCGTCTTCGCCAAGCCAGGGCAGCGCGCCGGAGGCGATCAGCCGTCTGGCCTTGGCCGGGTCGAGCTCCACGGCGGTGAAGGCGCATTCCGGCGACGCCCGGCCGGCCAGGTCGCGGGCCAGTTCGCCAAGGCCCAGTCCGAGCAGCGCCACGCAGCTTACGCCCGGGCGCGAGGCTGCGCGCAGCGCCTGGAGCCTTTTTTTGTCCAGTCCGGCCCCGGGCGTTTGCTCCGGGCGCTCCCGGCCCAGGTCAAAAGCCAGCACCTGCGCGCAATAGGTCCAAAACGGATGCGCCATGGCCGCCCTTACGCCCGGGCTCCCGCGAGCAGCTCAAGATACATGGTCTCCAACTGCCCGGCGATCGCCTGCGCGCGGTACAATTTTTTCGCCTTGGCCCGCCCGGCCCGGCCCATTTCCCTGGCCCGGTCCGGGTGCGCGAACAGCCAGGCCGCCGCGTCCGCGTATTCCTCGGCGCTCGCCGCCACGAGTCCCGTGACCCCGTGCTCGACGAGCTCCAGTTGGGCGTTGTCGCGCAGGCCCTCGGCCGGATGGGTGATAACCGGCAGCCCCGCGCTCATGGCCTCGGCGATGGCCAGGCCGAAGGATTCTCCGGTTTCGTTGGCGTGGGCCAAAAGAGAGATCCCCGAGAAAAACGAGGCCAGCCCCGCGTCGGTCGCCACCGGCGCCAGGCATTCAACCTGGGACTCAAGGCCCCGGCCGCGGATGAAATCGACGAATTCCGGGATGGCCCCGATGACCCGGTAGCGGAAACCCGGGACTTTGGCGGCCAGCAGCGGCGCGATGTCAAAGGCCAGCCGCGACCACTTACCCGGGTCGGCGCGCGAAAGGCGGCCGGCGACCGGCGAGGCGAAGTCCTGGGGCGCGACGGCGCTCTCGAAAAAATCCGTGTCCACGGGATAATACAGGACCCGGTAGCGCGGCGCGGCAGCGGCGACGCCCGTGGCGGCGGCGTAGCGCGCCAGGCAGAAATGCGAGATAAATAGGATGCAGTCGACGACCGCCGAACCGGGCGACGGGTCGTAGCGGCCGAACACGTTGGTTTCGACCACGACCTTGGCCCCGGCGAGCTTGATGGCGCGCAAAAGCGCCGGTTCCGGCCAACCCGCCCGGTGGACGTGGATGACGTCGGGGCGCAGTCTGGCGGCTGCGCCGAGCAGGTCGCCGCCGACATGGGTGGCGACGCCCGCCGCCCGCAACTGCGGTCCGCGCTCGCCGCCGGCGAAGCTGAACACGGCGGGCTCGAACCGGGTTCGGTCCAGGTTCGCGGCCATCAGCTGCATGGCCTTTTCCGTGCCGCCAAGCCCCAGGCTCTTGACCACGTGAAGGACCCGAATCGGGCGGTGCGGCGCGCTTTGGTCCACGGCCAACCTTCCAAGCGGGCTTGAAATAAGACGCGCCCGCTTGCTTGCGCCCCCAGTCTAGCGGCCTTGGCGCGCCGTGACAAGACCGCCAAACCGCCAGACTGGGGGCCGCAACGCAAAACCGCCGGGAACCCGTCCCGGCGGCAAGCGGTCCGATTGTTTTCCGGAATCAGGCGCCTTGTTTGTGGGCGCTGGCGTAGGCGGCGAAAACCTTGTGGTTTGGTCCGCGGAAGGGGATGACCTCGGCCGCGTGCGGCTGCCTCTCGGCGACGCTCGGCGCGGCGAGCACGGCCTGGGCGACGGCGGGCGGCGCGGCAAGCGCGGCCGGCCGCTCGAATGCGGGCGGCGCGGCTTGGGCGGCCGCTTGCGGCGCGGACAGTCCCTGGGCCTGCTGGGTCACGATCTGGTTGTAGGCGTCGCGGATGCCTGAGATGATTTTGATGACCTCGTCGATGACGGCCGTGTCCATCTTCAAATTGGCTTGCAGCAGCTTGGTGTTGCAATAGAAATAGAGCTTGTGCAGATTGACGGCGAGAGAGCCGCCTTTTTGCGCGTTCAGGCTCGACTGGAGTTCGCTGATGATGTCGATGGCCTTGGAGATGAGCATGCCCTTGGCCTTGACGTCGCGCTCCCGGATGCGCTCCTGGGCCTGCCTCAGATTCTTGACGCAGGCGTCGTAGAGCAGAATCAGGAGTTCGCCGGGCGTGGTGGTGGCGACCTGGGTCTGGAGATAACTGTTGGCTGCTTTTGACATGATTGGGCTTTCCTTGCGCTATTTTTACTCTTATCGGCGCGCGCGTCAGAAGCCTTAGGGTCTATCCCTAACCTGAATTCAATTTGGTCACCTGGTTGCTCAAAGCCGTCTCCTGCTGCGAGTACGTGCCGAGCAAGGCGTCCAGCTTGGCGAACTTGGCCTTCATGTTGGCCGCGTATTGGGTGATGCGCGTCTGTTCCGCGTTGATCTGGTCTTGAATGTCGTTTTGGATCAGGGTGTAGTTTTGCTCCAGGACCGCCAGGGGGCCGTTGGTGGCGTCGGTGAGCGTGCCGAGCACGGTGTTGAGCGCGCCGGCTATGCCCTGCTTGAGGTAGGCCTTGCCGGAATAACTCCCGTCGGTCAGATTGGTCACCTGAATGCTCAGGCCGGACTCGCTCTGGCCCGCCGACCCGGTGATCATGTTCGTGGAACTGTCGATCATGGCCGCATGGCCGTTTATGCTGGCCGAGGTGATCTTCCCGCCCGCGACGGTGTAGTTGACCGGATAGATTCCGGGCTGGGTCAGGCCGTTAATATAAGACTGATAGCTGAAATTTCCGGAATTGGTCCCGCCGATGAAGGAGGACGCGAAAACGTTGCCGAGGGCGTCGGCGTTGTTGGTGAGAACGTTCTGCAGCGTCGTGTTGCTCACCAAAAGCAGGCCCTCGGTGGTCGAACCTTGAGTGGCGTCGATACTGATGCCGAACTGGGAGAGCGACGTGTAGAGGTCCTTGGAAGGGTCGAACCCCGGGGCCGCGCCGGTCACCGCGTCCAGCAGGTCCGACTGGATGATGTCCAGTCCGTAGTTGCCGGTCAAGAGCGACGCCTGCCCGTTGGTCGTATCCACCTTGGTCAGGGATTGGTAGGTGGAGAGCACCTGGTTGAACTGGCTCACGAAGGTGTTGATGTTCTGGGTGATGGCCGCGTTGTCGTTTTGCGCGACCAGCGAGACGTTGGAAACGGGCGCCAAAAACGACAGGGTGATGCCCTGGATCAGGTCGGAAACGGTATTACTCTGGCGGGAAAGATAAGCGCCGACGCCGATCGGCCAGCCGTCGAGCTTGAGCAGGGCGTTTTGGCTGTTCTGGGCGATCTGGAACCGGCTGTTGGAAAAGCCCGCGAGCGTGGTCGTGGCGTCGACCGTGAGCGTGGCCGCGCTGCCGGTGTCCATGGCGCGCAATTGCAGGTAATATGAGGTTCCGTCGTAGAGCAAGGCGGCCTTGACGCCGGCGTTCGAGCCAAAAGACTGGCTGGTGTTGATCAGGTTCGTCAGGTCGGTCAGCGTGGAGCCGGGCGGTATGCTGACGGAGGTGAGCACGCCCTTGTAGTCGTAAGCGAAGATCTTGCTCGCCCCGGTGGCGTTGATGTTGGCCGTCGTGGAGGAATAGCCGTTGCTGGTCACCATCACCTTGTTCTTGGCCAGCTGCGCGACCTGGATGTTGTGGGCGGTGTCGTCGGCGCCGGTCCCGGCCGTGCCCGTGACCGCGGAGGTGTTGCTGCTGGTGACGCTCTTCTGCAGGAAGCTCCCGAGCGTATCCATGCCCTGCAGGGTGGTGCGCAAGGAGAGCAATTGGGTGTTCATCACCTTGAAGGCGCTTTGTTTGGTCGCCCAGGTCTGTTGCCAGGTCTGCAGGCTGGTGACCCGCATCTCCTCGACCCCGACCAGCTGGTTGATCATGGAGCTGAAATCCGTGCCGCTGCCCAGACCCGAGAAACTGATCGCCCCGGAGGTGGTGTTGCCGTACGAGGTGCCGTCGGCCGCAGTGCTCGGTATGACGCTTGAGGTCAGATCGGTGGAGTGGGTGGAGGAGACGGACATATATTTTTCCCCTCGTGGGAAATTTTTTCCTAGTCGACTGCGCTTAGCAATCGTTTTGCAAGCCGCGCTCCAAGACGCGCGGTTGATTCTTTATCCCTTCTTTTCGGCTGCCCCCCGCCGAAAATTTACCCCAAAAGCGCCGGAATTGATTTTTCACCGGGTATTCAGTATGCTGCGTGCGAGTCCAAACTCCCCGTTTTTTCAATCATTTGAGAAAGGATGCCCCGATGTCTCCAAACGCCGCGCCCGACACCCGGGCGGTCAACGTTCTCAAAGGCCTGATCATGGACGCCACCCGCAAGGCCAATTCCGGCCACCCGGGCGGCGCCATGTCCTCGGCCGATTTCGCCTATGTCCTGTTCAAGGACTTTCTGCGCTTCGACCCGGACGACCCCGCCTGGTTCAATCGCGACCGCTTCGTGCTCTCGGCCGGGCACGAATCCATGCTGCTTTACAGCCTGCTCTTTTTCCGGGGCATCCTGACGATCGAGGACCTGCAACATTTCCGTCAATGGGGCTCGCGCACCCCGGGCCATCCGGAACGCGACCACACCCCGGGCGTGGAGGCCACCACCGGCCCGCTGGGCCAGGGTTTCGGCATGGCCGTGGGCATGGCCGTAGCCGAGACCATGCTCCGGGCCAGACTCGGCGCGGACGTCGTGGACCATTACACCTACGCCCTGGCCTCGGACGGCGACCTGCAAGAACCGGTCTGCCTGGGCGCGGCCTCGCTCGCCGGCCTGTGGGGCCTGGGACGGCTGATCGTCTTCCACGACAGCAACAAGATCCAACTGGCCGGACCGACCAACCGCAGCGACTGCGCCAACTACGCCAAAGTCTTCGAGGGCTTCTGCTGGCAGGTCATCGAAATCGACGGCCACGACCACGACCGGATCCGCAAGGCCGTGGCCGACGCCAGGCTCGAAACCGCCAAACCCACGCTCATCGTCTGCCACACCGACATGGCCAAGGGCGCTTTTTCCGTGGAAGGCGATTTCAACACCCACGGCGCGCCGCTGCCCCCCGAGGAAATCGCCGCCACCAAGAAAAAATTCGGCCTGGACCCCGAGGCCCAGTTCCAGGCCCCGGCCGACGCCCTGGAAACCTTCCGCGCCCGCTTCCCGGCGCTGCGCGAAGGCGCCGCAAAATGGCGCGCCGGCCTGGACGCCAAAGTGGACGCCGATGCGGACTTCACCATTCTGTGGCGGGAAATCAAACGCGCGCCCGGCAACCGCAAACTCGCCTGGCCGGAGTTTGCGCCCGGGACCAAAGTGGCCACCCGCAAGGCCTGGGGCGATTGCCTGAACAAACTGGCCGGACAACTGAACTTCTTGTGCGGCGGCTCGGCCGACCTCGACCCCTCCAACCAGACCGTCAAATTCCGGGAACTCGCCACGGTTTACGGCACCGCCAACCTGGCCGGACGCTCGCTCGCCTTCGGCGTGCGCGAATTCCCCATGGGCGCGATCGCCAACGGCCTGGCGCTGCACGGCGGGATCGTCCCCTTCGGGGCCACCTTCCTGGTCTTCTCCGACTACGAACGCAACGCCCTGCGCCTGAGCGCCCTGCAAAAACTGCCGGTGCTGCACGTCTTCACCCACGACTCCTTCTACGTCGGCGAAGACGGCCCGACCCACCAGCCCGTGGAACACATAAGCTCGCTGCGCCTGATCCCGAACATGCTCGTGCTGCGCCCGGCCGACGCCACGGAAACCGCCGCCTGCCTCAATGTCGCCCTGACCCAGACCGACCGCCCGAGCTGCCTGCTGCTCACCAGGCAAAGCCTGCCGGTGCTGGACCCGAAAAAATACCCGGCCGTCGCCGACGGCGCCCGCCACGGCGGCTACGTGCTGGCCGATCCGCCCAAAGGCAAACCCGACCTGATCCTTTTGTCCTGCGGCTCGGAAATCCATCTGGCCCTGGAAACCGCCGCCCTGCTCACGCAATACAAGGTCCGGGTGGTCAACATGCCCTGCATGGAGCTCTTCGACGCCCAGCCCCAAAGCTACAAGGACGCGGTCCTGCCGCCCGGCGTGGCCAAACGGGCGGCGGTCGAGGCCGGACGGGGCGAACTGTGGCGCAAATACGCGGGCTGCGACGCGCCGGTGCTCGCCATCGACCACTTCTGCCACTCGGCCCCGGCTGCGGTCCTGGTGAAGGAATACGGCTTCACGCCGGAAAACTTCGCCGGCATGATCCGGGAACGCTACCCGGTGAAATAGCGGCCAGGGGCGCCGCCCCTGGACCCCGCCGGGGGATTCACTGCGAGTACTCGCAGTTGACCCCCCGGGCCCCCTCGACAGAGGGGGTGTTAATTTTTCATTTTAACAAAATCGAATTTTTATGATGTGATCCGCCCCGGCGATCCCACGAAGCGAGTGACGAACCCTTAACCCAAACCGATAAAGTTTTTTGGGGAAAGGGGGGCTCGGGGGGAAAACCCCTTTTTGTACG
>JADFXV010000056.1 GCA_015233395.1 Desulfovibrionaceae bacterium | reverse complement strand
GGATGCGCGCGAGGCTATGCTGGCTGCGGCGCGGGATCTCAAAAGTCGTCTTGCCGTCCTAAACGCCCCGCCGGGCGCGGTCCGCGGCGAGACGAACGCGCTTCTGGCCTCGCTGCTGCAAAAGCTCGACGCCCCGAAAGACGGGAGCGCCCCGAAAGACGAGCCTGACCCGAAAACCGAGGCCGGCCCGGACGCCTTGGCCGCCCAGGCCGGTGAAACCGCGCCGCCGCCCGGCGTCGCGGCGGCCTCGCCGCAGCCGGTCAGGCGCAGCGTCGCTTTCGCGGCCGGGATGGTCGAGCCCGGCCCGGATGAGACGCAGGGGTTGCGCGAATTCGCCGCCCGGTTGCGGGACGGCCGGGCGCGCGCGATTCTGGTCCTGGGATACGCCGACGATTCCCCGCCGCGCCGGGAGCTGCGCAAGCGCTACGGGGACAATGTCGCGGTGTCGAAAGCCCGGGCGGACTCGGTCGCGGCGGCGCTGACCGGCGCCGGGATCGACGGCGCTTCGGTCCTGTCCCACGGCCTGGGCCCGCAACCGCCGGACGGGGCCGCGCCTGAAGACCGCGCCAGACTCCGGCGCGTGGACATCATCGCCTTTTAGCCGCTTGAATTGGCCGGCGCGGGGACCGTCGCCCGGACTAGGCCATTTCCTTGGAGTGGTTCTTGCGCACGAATTCGATGGCCTCGGCCTCGCTGGTCACGTAGCCGAAGATCTGAGCCTTGAGCAGGGCGTCGCGGATCAGCCCCACGGCCGGGCCGGGCTTGAGTCCGGTGTGCTGCATGATCTGGCGGCCGTTGAGCAGGGGTTCGAGCATCTCTTCCGGCAGTTCGGTGCGCTGCAGGAGTTTCAGGTTCTGATTGAATTCGCGGTAGGAGCCGTTTCTGGCCTTGATGTCGGCCCGGACCATCTCGATTAGGCGCGGGTACTCGTCGAGCACCTTGAAGCGGCGCAGGCCCTTGTCGGTCATCATGAAGTGGAAGCGCATGTGGTGGCGCACCAGAAAGCACACCAGGTCGATCTCGCCCGGCAAAAATCCGAGCCGGGTCATGAGTTTGCGGGTGACTTTCGCGCCCACGCGGTGATGCTGGAAGAAATGCCAGCGGTCGTCGAAGTATTCGGCGGTGAACAGCTTGCCCACGTCGTGGAACAGGCAGGCCAGCACGCCGTACCAGTCGTAGGGGAGCTCCTCGGGATAGCGGCGCATGACTTCGAGCGTGTGGTCGAAGACGCTCTCCTCTTCGGTCTCGTTCTTCATCTGCCGGATGCGGGCCATGGCCGCGATCTCGGGCAAAAGCCCGTGCAGGATCATCGATTCGTACAGCAGGTTCACGAAGGCGGCCATGTTCTCGGCCTCGACCTTGCGCCATTCGTCCATGAAGTCGGTGATCGAGACGTAGTCGAGCACCCGGCGCGCCCCGCTTAAGATGGAAATCCAGGTGTTCTCCTCGATGGGCAGGCCGTAGTTGGCCGAGTAGCGCAGCGCGCGCACCGCGCGCAGGTAGTCCTGGCGCAGGGTCTCGTCCGGAATGCCGGCCAGCTTGATCAGGCCCGCCCCCAGATCCTCGAAGCCCTCGTAGGCGTCGCGCGCCCTGGGCACGTACGGGCAGGCCAGATGAAAAGGCAGGTCGCCGGACTCCTCGAATTTCTTGAGCAGCCGGGGGGTGAGCCGGGCCACGTCCTCCTCGGGATGCGAACCGTCGCAGGTGTCGGCCGGGTAGAAACGAAACACCGCGTCGCCCAAGCGCACGGTGGCGAATTCGGTCATGGCGCCGGTCGCCTCGGCCCCGGGAAAGAGCTTGTGCAATTCGTCGAAACCCATGTCCGTGGCGATGTCCACTTCCTGTTCCCCGCCGCGCAACGCTTCCTTTTGCAGCTTGGTGTTGATGACGTAGGCGTCAAAACCGTTGCGCATGATCGTTTTGCAGATGCCTGCCGCTTCTTTGAGAGCTTGGGCCATGGGCGAACTCCGGGCGGGTGGTGTAGCCGGGCTTGACGCGCCGGCCTCGTGGCGTATTACCAGGAGCCGGCCCCTGCGGCAAGCATCGCCGGCAAGCCCGCCAAACGAGCGGCTGGCTGCTTGACAGGTTTGACCAAATGGTTTAACCGCTCGGTTAAACCAAGGGGTTCCATGAAGAACGAACGCGAAAAGAACACGCCGCCCGCCGAGCGCATCCTGGTCGCGGCCATGGAGGTCTTCGCCGCCCAAGGCTTCGCCGGGGGCACCATGGAGGCCATCGCCTCGCGCGCCGGGGTGAACAAGGCGGCCATCTACTATCACGTGGGCGGCAAGGCCGCGCTCTACGAAACGGTGCTGCGACGGTTTTTCGGCCGGACCGCCGACGTGCTGGAGGCGGCCGTGGACGGCGCGCCGGACGCCGCCTCCGGCATGTCCGCCCTGATCGCCTCGGTTTCCGCCCAGTTCCGCGACAACCCGAGCCTGCCCCGGATCATGATGCACGAATGGGCGCGCTACGGCGCGAGCCTGTCCGAAGGCGTGCTCCTGGAACTTGGCCGCCTGCTGCGCTGCACTCAAAAGGCCCTGAAGCGGGGCGTAGCCGAGGGCGTGTTCCGGGAAACGCCGGTCTGGCCCCTGCACCTGGCGATCGTCGGCCCGATGCTGCTCTTCTCGGTCACGCGCGAGGTCAGGGCCCGGGTCTCGTCGCACCCGGCGGCCGCCGACCTGCGCCTGATCATGTCCTTCGACGAGATGTCGCGCGCCCTGACCGGCATCCTCCTCGGCTCTCTGACCGCGCCGGCGGCCGGCGCGCGCCGCACGGCCCAAGCGGAGAACACGCCATGAAAAAACGCCTGCCGATTGTTCCGATCCTGCTCGCGGCCGTGGTTTTTTCCGCCGCGTCCTGCAATAACGGCGCTCAGAGCGCCTATCAGGGATACGTGGAGGGCGAATTCGTCTACGTGGCCTCGCAACTGGCCGGGCGGCTCGACGATCTCTCCGTGGCCCGTGGCGGCTGGGTGAAACCCGGGGACGGCCTCTTTGTCCTGGAGCACGCTCTGGAGAGCCAGGGCGTGGACAAGGCCGCCGCCGATCTGCGGCGCGCCGAGAACACGCTCGCCGACCTCAAGAAAGGGCTGCGCCCCGAGGAGATCGACCAGATCCTGGCCCGCATCGACCAGGCGCGCTCACAGACGGCGCTCAACAAGCTGGAAATGGAACGGCGACGGCGTCTGCTGGCTGCCGGCGCCGTGGCCAAGGAGGAATTCGACCAGACCCGGAACGCCTATCTCGTGTCCCAGGGGCAGCTGTCCGACTACACGGCCCAACTGGCTGCGGGCAAACTCGGTTCGCGCCTTGACCAGATTCTGGCCGCCAAGGATCAAGTGGATTCGGCCAAGTCGACGCTCGACCAGGCCAAATGGCAGCTGGACCAGAAGATCCAGGCTTCGGTTTGCGAAGCCCAGGTCGCCGATCTGCTGCATTACCGGGGCGAATGGGTCCAGGCGGGCAGCCCGGTGGTCAAGCTTTTGCCCCCGGCGAACGTGAAGGTGCGCTTTTTCATCCCGGAGACGGATCTGGGCCGGGTGAGCCTGGGACAGAGGGTCACGGTGCGCTGCGACGGCTGCGCCCGCGACTTCGCCGGGGTGGTGAGCTTTATCTATCCCCAGGCCGAGTACACCCCGCCGGTGATCTACAGCCAGGACTTCAGGGCCAAGCTGGTGTTCATGATCGAGGCCAGATTCGACCCGGAAACGGCCAAGCTGCTCAAGCCCGGCCAGCCGGTGGACGTGATCCCCGGAGGCGGCGCGTGAGCCAGCCGGCCATCGACGTGCGCGGGATCACCAAGTCCTTCGACGGCAAGGTGGTGGTCAACAACCTCTCGCTGACCGTGGAGCGGGGGGAAATCTACGGCTTTCTCGGTCCCAACGGCTCGGGCAAGACCACCTTCATCCGCATGCTCTGCGGTCTGCTCAGGCCCGATTCCGGCAGCGGCCAGTGCCTGGGGATGGACGTGATCCACGACGCCGTGAACATCAAAAAACACGTGGGCTACATGGCCCAGCGCTTCAGCCTTTACGGCGACCTCTCGGTGCGCGAAAATCTCGATTTCACGGCCCGGATCTACGGCGTCGCGAACCGCAAGGACGCCGTGGCCGGCATGATCGAGCGCATGAGCCTGGCCCCCTATGCCGACCAACTGGCCCAGAGCCTGTCCGGCGGCTGGAAGCAGCGCCTGGCTCTGGCCGCGAGCCTGATCCACGGCCCCGAACTGCTCCTGCTCGACGAACCCACCGCCGGAGTGGACCCGAAGGCCAGGCGGGATTTCTGGGACGAGATCCACGAACTGGCCGGCCAGGGGCTCACGGCGCTGATCTCCACCCACTACATGGACGAGGCCGAACGCTGCCACCGCCTGGCCTACATCGCCTACGGCGACCTGCTGGCCAAGGGCACGGTGGACGAGGTGGTGGCCGCGCGCGGGCTGGCCACCTGGGAGGTCGCGGGGCCAGGACTCTACGAGCTGGCGAATCGGATCAAAGCCCTGCCCGGGGTGGAGCAGGTGGCCCACTTCGGCAAAACCCTGCACGTCTCGGGTCCGGACCCGGAAAAACTCAAAACCAGCCTGGAACCCCTCATGAACGGCCCCCAAAGCTACCGCGTCACGCCCACCAGTCTGGAGGAGGTCTTTATCAGCATGATGAATCAGTCGTCCGCCGCGGGCCAAAGATGAGCCTCATCTCGCCGCGCCGATTCTGGGCCATGGTGGTCAAGGAATTCGTGCAGATGCGAAGGGACCGGCTGACCTTCGCCATGATGATCGGCATTCCGCTGATGCAGTTGATCCTGTTCGGCTTCGCCATCAATTCCAACCCGCAAAATCTCCCTCTGGCGGTCCTTTCCAACGACAATACGGAATTCTCGCGCACCCTGATCGCGGCCATGCAAAACAGCCTCTATTACCGGGTGACCGAGGTGATCTCCAAAGAGAGCGAGGCCAAGACGATTCTGAAAAGAGGTCGGGCGCTGTTCGTGGTCACCATCCCCCCCGACTTCGGCAGGCTTTTGGCCCGAGGCGACCGGCCCACCCTGCTCGTGGAGTCCGACGCGAGCGACCCCACCGCCGCGGGCTCCGCCCTGGCGGCCCTGAGCACCATCGCCAACCAGAGCCTAAACCGCGACCTGACCGGCCCCCTGCTCCCGCTGCAGGCCGCGCCCGGACCGGTGGATCTGAACGTGCAGCGCCTGTACAATCCGGAGATCCAGACCAAGTACAACATCGTTCCCGGGCTTATGGGCGTGGTGCTCACCATGACCATGGTCATCATCACCGCCTTGGCCATCACCCGAGAGCACGAGCGCGGGACCATGGAGAACCTTTTGTGCACGCCGGTTAAGCCGATCGAGGTGATGCTCGGCAAGATCACCCCCTACATCGTGGTCGGCTACATCCAGATGTCGCTGATCATCTTGGCCGCCAGGGTCATTTTCCAGGTGCCGATCCTGGGGAGCTTGCCGCTTCTGTTGTGCGTCTCGATCCTGTTCATCGCCGCCAACCTGGCCGTGGGCATCACTTTTTCCACGATTGCCCAGAACCAGTTGCAGGCCATGCAGATGGCCTTCTTCTTCTTTCTGCCCTCGATTTTGCTGTCCGGCTTCATGTTCCCGTTCCAAGGCATGCCGGGGTGGGCGCAATGGGTGGGCTCGGCGCTGCCGCTGACCCACTACCTGCGGGTGGTGCGCGGTATTGTGCTCAAGGGAAACGGCCTGGCGGACATCGCCCCGGAACTGTGGCCCCTGGCGCTGTTTTTGGTGGTGATGATGACCGTGGCCGTCAAAAGATACCGGCAGACGCTCGACTAACCGCACTCGACTCCACGCGGCCTGGCGGCGCGCGGCGGCGTGCGGGAGGCGCGTGGTCTTTTGACGCCTCCCGCGGCCAAAGGGCCGGGCCCTTTGGAATCCCATACAATAGACACCCCACCCCATCGAGGGGGTCCGGGGGGGATCATCCCCCCCGGCGGGGTCCAGGGGCAGCGCCCCTGGCGGGGGTCCAGGGGGCGGAGCCCCCCGGCCGCCGGAGGCGTTATTCGTTGTCTTCGGGTTCGACGGGCGCGGGCAGGCCGGTTTTTTTGCGGGCGAGGCGTTCCTTGCCGAAGAAGTAGGCCGCCCAGATGGACAGTTCGTAGAGCGCGATCATGGGCACGGCCATGAGGCATTGGCTGATGGCGTCGGGCGGGGTGAGCATGGCGGCCATGACGAAGGCGACCAGGACGGCCCAGCGTCTGTTTTTGCGCAGTTGTTTGGAGGTCACCACGCCCAGGTAGGCCAGGAAGAAGATGAACACCGGCAGTTCGAAGATCACGCCGAAGGCCAGGAGCAGCATGAGCGCGAAGGAGAAGTAGTCTTTGAGGTTGGGCAGGAAGGTGTAGATTTCCGAGCCGTAGTTGGCCAGGAAGGAAAATCCGAAGGGGAAGACCAGGAAGTAGCCGAACAGGGCGCCGAAGCAGAAGAACAGGGCGGTGAAGAAGGCCACCGGGATGATGATCGTGCGTTCGTCCTTGTACAGGCCCGGGGCGACGAATTTCCAGATCTGGTAGAAGATGAACGGGCTGGTGAGGAACAGTCCGGCCACGAAGGCGGCCTTCATGGAGGTGCCGAAGCCTTCGGTCAGGGTGGTGGTGATCAGTTTGCTGTCCGCCGGCAGGACGTCTTTGAGCGGCTGGAGCATGATGATCAGGATGCGTTCGTGGAAGGCGAAGCAGGAAAAGAAGCCCACCACGGCGGCGATGAGGCAGCGCACCAGGCGCGTGCGCAGCTCGCCCAGGTGGGACATCAGGGGCATTTCCTGTCCCGGGCGTCCCGGGGCCTTTTCGGTATCCTCGCTCATGCGATGCGGACCTTGAGTTTTTTCTTGCTCACCTTGACCGTGGCCGCCGGCTTGGCCGGGATTTCGGGTTTGGGCTGGTCCAGGCCCTTGCCGAAGTCGAGCAGGATCGGGCTGGCCACGAACACCGAGGAGTAGGTGCCGACCACGATGCCGATGATCATGGCCAGGGCGAATTCGTGCAGCGCGCCGCCGCCGAAGACGTACAGGGCGAGCACCGAGATCAGGGCCGTGCCGGCGGTCAGGATGGTGCGCGACAGGGTTTGGTTGACGGCGTCGTTGATGATTTTTTCAAAGCTCGCGTCCTTGTGGGCCGGGTCGCGCAGATTTTCGCGGATGCGGTCGTAGACGATGATGGTGTCGTTGAGCGAGTAGCCCAGGATGGTGAGCAGGGCGGCCACGATGGTCAGGTCGAATTCCTTGCCGAGCAGCGAGAAGACGCCGATGGTTATCGCCACGTCGTGGATGTCGGCCACGACCGCGCCGAGGGCGAATTTGAGTTTGAGCACGAAGCACAGGACCAGGGTGACGAGCAGGGCGGCCAGGATCATGCCGCCGACGTTGACCCCGAACTGGTTGAGCAGCCAGATCGAGCCGCCGAGTCCGGCGGCCATGGCGCCCGCGGCCATCCAGCGTTGTTCGAAGCGTCCGGAAATGTAGATGGCGATGAGCAGGATGGCGACGAAGGCGGCGTGCAGCGCGGCCGAGCGCAGGTCTTCGCCGACTTTGGGTCCGACCGTCTCCAGGCGTTGGATTTCGAAGGGAATGTTCAGTCCGTCGGTCAGGGCCTTGCCCACCTGGGAGCGGATGGTGTCCTGGGCGGTTTCCGGCAGGGAGGCGCGGATCAGGTAGCTCGCGTCGCGTTCCTGTCCGAAGCGTTGCACCGACAGGCCGGGCAGGGCGACCGGTTCGAGCGCCTGGGTGATGCGCTGCGGATCGATGCGCTCGTTGAATTTGACCTGGATGCTGACGCCGCCGGCGAAATCCACGCCGTACAGCGGCCCGCCGTGGACGATCAGCGAGCCGACGCCGACGAGAATGACGAGCAGCGAGGCCGCGTAGGCCAGGCGGCGGTATTTGAGGAAATTGATGTTCGTGGTGTGCTTGATCAGCTCAAAGCCCATGGGGTTCTCCTTGAAAAATCGCCGCCGGCCGGACTTGCGCCCCAGCCTGAGACGGCGGGTCAACCTATATGAATGCCCGCGCCGCGTCAAACGGGGCGTGTTGCGCCGGCAGAAGCCTCCAGGTCTTGAAGCGGGGGGCCGGGAAGTTCGTTGTGATAGCGCCGGATGCTCCTTTTTTCGAGAGGGAGCAGAAAAAATCTTGTCAAATGACAATTTCCGATTTACAACACCAACAATGATTCAAAGCTACCGGCATAAGGAGCTGCGTCTCTTTTTCGAGAAAGACGACAGCAGCAAGTTGCCTTCGGATATGCTGAACCGGATAGATTTGATCCTTTCAACCTTGGACGCGGCGCAGGAGATCGAGGGATGGACGTTCCGAGCTTCAGGCTTCACCCGTTAAAAGGTGATATGAAAGGACTTTACGCTGTCACAGTCCGGGAAAACTGGCGGATTGTTTTTGCGTTTAACGCGGGAAATGCTTTTGACGTTGATTTTGTCGATTACCATTGAGGGAGTAAAGGCCATGAGCAAAAATAACCCCATACATCCGGGCTTGCTTGTCAAGGACCGTCTTGACGAGTTAGGCCTTAGCGTTGCGGAGGCCGCAAGAGGCCTTGGTGTAACTCGTCAACAAATATATAATGTCATTGCGGGACGCAGCAGCGTAACACCGGAAATGGCTTTTCGCTTTGAAAAAGCGTTCGGCAGTACCGCCGACACTTGGCTCAAGATGCAGATGAACTTTGATCTTGCACAAGTACGCAAACGCAATCATGAAATTATTGTTGACAAGTTAACGCACAAGGTCGCTTGAGGGGACGAGTGAGCAGCGCAAGCGCGGATATCCATCGGGGCGGCTGGCCATGCCCGGCACGGAGGATATTTGGAGTCACCTCGGAATTCGAAATTAAAAGCGCGCCAAGGATAAAAAGATAATAATTCCGGCGTGTTCATGAAAGGCCATATCCTCCTAGCAAGGGGGTGTTGATTTTGTCGCTCAGGCTGAAGGCGCCGGTCCCGTTGTCGCAGTAGGAATCGATCTCCACCTTCCCGGTATTGTTGTCCACGTTCACCAACGAGTAGTCGTAGTTGCTGTTCACGCACCAGTTCGGCGGCACATTCGCCAGGCTCGGCGTGTTCGAGGTGGTTACCAGGGGGGCGCCGCTGGAGCCGGCGATGACCAGGGGGATGGAATTGGCCGCAGTGAGCCCGGGATTGATGGCATTGAAGCTCGGATCGACCACCGTCCGCGCATACAGATGCTGATGGCCGGTGAATACGGCATCGACGTGGTCGGCGTCGATGATGTTCCAGAGTTCGGTCTGGCTCGGCCCCTGGCTTATGTTGGGATTGGGTTGCCCATCGTCTCCCGGTATAAAGGGCGGGTTGTGCATGAACACGAACTTGGTCGTGGCGTTGTTCGTCTGCAGGGCGTAGTCGAGGTAGGCGAGCTGGGTCTGGTCGAACCAGCCGTTGCCCTCGCCTTCGCCCAGATGCGGACTGGTTCCGTCGTTGTAGAAGCCGTCCAGGACCACGAACAGCGACCGTTTGTCCGGCGAGGTGAAACTGTAGGACAGGTCCTTGTATCCCCCGTTGTCGAGGCTTGAGATGTTCGGCATGAACGTAGCCGGGTTGAGGGACTTGTTGCTCTCGATGAAGCCCTGGTAGGCCGTCTGGGCGGAGTAGTTGAGGTATTGCGCTGGATCGCCGGAGGTCCCGCCATAGCCGGCGTCGTAGAGTTCGTGGTTGCCAATGGCCAGGTACAGCGGCACGGAGGGAGACAGGCCGGTGGCCGGGTTGCGCATGGTGGCCAGCCAATCGTTGTAGGTGTAGTGGTCGGTCCCGCCCACGATATAGGTTCCGGTCGTGGAGTTGGTCCCGCCCACGGGAATGTTTCCGGCAACGGACATATCGCCCAAGAAGAGCATGAGGTCCGGGGACAGTTTGTCGATACTTGCGGTCACCTCGTTTAGGACCTGCGTGTTGACGGGGTCGGCGGGCGGCGGCACGTTGCTGCGCGAGTCGCCCGCGACGGCGAAGCTGAAGCTGGAATCGATCATATCACCCCTGCGGCTCAGTTTGTTGAAATTGTGCGCCGCGCCCGGTTTTCTGGACACAGTTTAGCCTTAAGCCGCTTTTAGCATCTTGCGGGCAGCCTGCCAATCCCGACGAGCTTGGCCTGGACTTTTGAAGTCGTTTTTCTCCACGAGCCATTAGTCATTGTAGAGTTCCCCCCCAAATGCTCCGGCAGAATGCGCCGCGCTTCAGGGATGGCCGGGGGGGGGGCATGCACGCCGCAGCCGGACCCCACGACCAGTTCGGTCTTGGCCCTGTCCGGGCGGCTGCCCGTAGAGGACGCCACGCCGTGGGCGCCGCCGGGGACCGGGGCGTCCGGCAGGCTCAGTCCCGCCGGGCTAATCCACCCGCTTGACGTTGACGGCGCTTTTGAAGCCGCTCAGCGAGCGTTCGATGACTTCCTCGCCGACGCAGAAGGCCAGCCGGAAATAGCCCGGATAGCCGAAGCCGCTGCCCGGCACGGCCAGGATGCGCTGGTCGCGGAGCCTGGCCACGAAAGCCACGTCGTCGCCGCCCGGGGCCTTGGGGAAGAAATAAAAGGCGCCCTTGGGCATGGAGAATTCGTAGCCGGCCTGGGTGAGCACTTCGGCCATGATCGCCCGGCGCTTGGCGTAGATCGCGGTGTCCACCTGGTGGCCGAGCGCGCGCAGCAGGATGTTCTGGGCGATGGCCGGGGCGTTGACGAAACCCAGGATGCGGTTGGCGAACACCAGCCCGTTCATGAGCTCGTCCTTCTCGGGCATGTCCGGGGCGAGAAGCACGTAGCCGATGCGCGCCCCGGGCAGCGAGAGGTTCTTGGAAAACGAGCTGATGACGCAGCTCCAGGGGTACATGGGCAGGACGGCGGGCGTTTTGTGGCCGTGGTAGACCAGAAAGCGGTACGGTTCGTCGGCCAGAAGATAAATGAACCGGTCGCGTTTGCGGTTGTGCGCGGCCAGGATGTCGCACAGCCCTTCGAGCTGGGAGCGCGGATAGATCTGGCCGGTCGGGTTGTTGGGCGAATTGATCAGCACCACCCGGGTCTTTGGGGTGATGGCCGCGTCGATCGCGGCCAGGTCGAGCTCGAAGGTCATGGGCGTGGTCTTGACCGGCACGAGCTTGGCCTGATGGTTTTCGGCGTAAAAGCCGTATTCCACGAAATACGGGGCCGGGCAGAGCACTTCCTCGCCGGGTTCGATCACGGCCTTGAGAAAGACGTTGATGCCGCCGGCCGCGCCGCAGGTGAGCATCACGTCGCCGGCCGAGGCGGCCACCTCCTGCTCCACGGACAGATGCGCGGCCAGGGCCGTGCGCACGTGCGGATACCCGGCGTTTGGCATGTAGCCGAAGGCGAAGGGCTCCTGAGCGGTCTCGGCCAGGCCGGCCAGGCATTCGCCGACCACGTTCGGCGGCGGCAGATCGGGATTGCCCAGGCTGAAATCGCAGACCTGGTCGTCGCCGTATATTTTTTTCATCTCGATGCCGGACTCGAAAATCTTCCTGATCCACGAGCCTCTGGCGATGTATTCGGCGATCTGGGGGGATAGGGCGTTCATTGGCTGCCTCGGTTGTTGGTGTGAGGATCGGGAGCGCCCGGCTGGCCAATCTGGCCGATCTGGCCAATCTGGCCCGGTCGGGGCAAATTACGCATTTCGGTCCGGCTTGCAAGGTGCGGGAACGGTTTCGGCCATGGCTTGCCGGAGGTAGTCCACGGCGGCGGGAAGGTCCGCGGCCACGGCGTGGGGTTCATTCGGGCCCGGGTTGGCAAGCTCGGTCCAGCCGGTCTCGGGCATGGGCAGATGCAGCTTGGCTGCGTATTGCCGGCCGTGTCCTGTGAGCGTCAGGACCACCCGGGCGAGCCCGCAGGCCCGGCCGAAGGCCACGTCCGAGGCGTTGTCTCCGGCCATGGCCGTGGTCTTGGCGGCAAGCCCGTGCGCGGCCGCAAGCGCCTCCCACAGGCCGGTGGCCGGCTTGCGGCAGGCGCAGCCCGCTTCCGGGGCGTGCGGGCAAAAGACGCTGGCCGCGACGCTCGCGCCGTGCGCGGCGAGCAGCGCCTCCACCCTGGCGTTGACCGCGCCGCAAGCATCGGCCGGAAAATAGCCCCGGCCGATGCCGGACTGGTTGCTGACGATAAACAGGCGCACCCCCTGGCGGCGCAACCCGGCCAGGGCCTCGCCCGCTCCGGCGATGAGCGCCGCCCCGTCCGGATCGGACAGGTAATGGCGTTCCTCGATGACCGTGCCGTCGCGGTCGAGCAGAAGCGCGCGCAAAGGGGACATGGGGCGTCCTTGGAAGGAAGTGGGGAAAACCTTTTGTTCACACAAGGTTTTCCCCAAACCCCATTCCAAAAAACTTTGGAAAGCGCAAGCAAATAATGTGGACCGAATCGGTCTTAGTTGCTATGGTGCAGAGGAAGGCGATTGGCGGCGCCGGTCCGGAGGCAGGTGGACCGCGCGGCGCGCCTGGGCGGAAAACGGAGGCGGGATATGGCCGGCGACATGGAAGGATTCAGCGAAGCCGTGGTCATCCGGGGGCAGGAGTGTCCGTACGATCCGGCGCGCCATCTGGCCCGGATCCTGTGCGCCAATTGTTCCCACACCAACGAGGTCGAGGTCTGGATCGAAAAGGGCGAGCCGGCGTTTATGGGTTTCGTGTGCGAAAAATGCGGTTTCTGGAACGGGCCGCAATAACACCCGGGAGAGGACGCAATGTCTGAAAGCAATTGCAAGCTGTGGCTCAACGAAGTCAACTGGGACATGATCCACGAGGACGCCGTGACCATGTATCTGGAGTGGGGCAACAACAATTTCAAGGACGCGGTGCGCGCGCCGGTGCGCAGCAGCAAGGAATATTCGATCTATTTCGTGATCGACACCTGGGAAGCCCCCAAGGTTTGCCTGCTCAAGATGAACAACTACGGCTCGATGGTCCTGTGCGAGAAAAAGCTGCCCGAGGATCTGGCCAAACGCTACCTGGCCGAGATCGGCGGCCTGCGCGGCATCCACGAACTGTCCCCCGAAGTCAAAGCCTGGCTGGTCAAGGAACTGGATATGGATTAGCCGGCAATCGGGGGAGCGGCCCTTTTTGATGGATGGCGTCGGCCAGCGCTACGCGCTGACGACGCAAGGTGCGAGTAGGCGAACGAAGACGTTCGCAACTCGCACCTTGCCCCGAACCCCCGCCTCCCAAAAACTTTGTTTCCGCATCAACCTGAACCTCGGGCGTATTTTCAAGGGGCTGGCGCGCAAAACCCGATACGGTTTTTCCCCAAAAAATCTTTCAGCGTTCGATCAGGGCGACCAGGCGGCCGGCCAGGGCGTCGAATTCGGGTTTGGTGATTTGGTCGTCGGCGCCGACGGAGACGCCCCGGTGCCGTTGTTCTTCGGTGATGAGCGAGGAGAAGAGCACCACCGGGAGCATGCCGAAGGCGGGGTCTTCCTTGATGCGTTTGGTCAGGCTGTAGCCGTCCATGACCGGCATTTCGATGTCCGAGACCACGATGTCGATCAGGTCGGCGACGGTTTTGCCTTCGGCCTCGGCCTGGCCGCGCGTGGCCAGGAGTTTTTGCCAGGCCGCCTCGCCGTTGTCGGCGATCTTGATGTTGAAATTGGCCTGGGTCAGTTTTTCCTTGATCAGGTGGCGCATGATGGTCGAATCGTCGACGACCAGGGCGGTGTATTGCGACTTTGCCCGCACGGTGATGTCGTCGTGGCCCTGGAAGGCGGGATCGAATTCGGCCAGGATTTTCTCCAGGTCGAGCATTTGCACGAAGCGGCCTTCGATGCGGGCGATGCCGTTGATGCAGTTGGTGTCCATCTCCGAGAGATAGCGGCTGGGCGCTTCGATGTCGGACCAGCTGATGCGGTGGATCTGGGTCACGCCCGAGGCCAGAAAGCCGGTGACCCGGTTGTTGAATTCGGTCACCAGGATGACTTCGTGGACCGTGTTTTTGCGGGACAGGCGCAGCCAGATGCCGAGGTCGAGCACCGGCAGGATTTTTTCGCGCAGCGGGATGGTTCCCAGGAAGCACGGGTCCACCGCCGACCCGACGGTCTTGTCGAAGTTCGGGCTCTCGATGACTTCGAGCACCTTGGCCACGTTGACCCCGAAATAATTGCGGCTGCCGGCCGCTGCGTCGTCCTCGTCGATGTAGAATTCGATGATCTCAAGCTCGTTGGTCCCGGCTTCGAGCAAGATGTCCGCTTGGGCCATGGAGTTCTCCTTGAAGGGGGCAAGTTGCCCCGTTTCTACCCTGTTTTCGGGGGGCGCAAAAGGATTTTTTCGGTCGCCCCGGCGCCCGGTCAGGAGCGCCGCTTGGCCAGCGCCTTGGCGGCGGCGCGGTCGAACTCGGCCAGCTCGAAGGGTTTTTGGATATAGCCGTCGAAAATATCTTCACCGAGGCGGTCGAGTTCCTCGCAGGTATGGCCGGTCAGGGCCAGGATGGGCGCGCCCGCGCAGGGGCCGCTGCCGGTCCGGATGCGCCGGGAGGCCTGCGGGCCGTCGATGTCGGGCATCTGGATATCCATGAGGATCAGGTCGAAGCGCCGCGCCTGGGCCAGGGCGACCGCCTCTTCGCCGCAGCGCGCCGTGGCGGTCTCGTGCCCGGCGTGCGTCAGCGTCCATTCGGCCAGCATGAGGTTGACTTTGTTGTCGTCGGCGATCAGCACCGTCAGTCCCGGCGCGGGCGCGCGGGCCGCGTCTTCGGCCCGGGCGCCGGCCAAAATCGCGGCGATGCGCGCCGTCAGGCCTTGTTCGCCTTCGCTCTTGGCCACGAAACCGGCCGCCCCGAGGGACTCGCGCCTGGCCAGGCTGCCTGGATCGTCCTGGCTGGAATAGAAAAGCGCCGGCACGGGCGGGCTGAGCCCTGCAAGCTCGCGGCACAGGGAAAATCCGTCGCCGTCCGGCAGGGCGAGCTCGGTCACGACCAAATCCGGACGGTGCTCGCGGGCCGCTTCCAGGGCGCGCGCCTGCCCGGCGGCGGCCATGGTCCGATAGCCGTTTTTGTCCAGATAAAACGCAGTCCGCGCGGCTTGGGTGAGGCTCGCTTCGACGACCAGGATCAGTGGCGCTTGGCTCATTGGCGCGGTCCTTTGCCGGGGCGGGGCAGGGCGTTGATCAAGCCGGCGATGTCCTTGGGGGGAAGCGCCAGGGCCTTGGCCCCCAGGCGCAGGGCCGCGCCCGGCATGCCGAAAACCGCGCAGCTCTCCTCGCTTTGGACCACGGCGCAGGCGCCGAGGTCGCTTAAGAGTTTGAACTCCCGCGCGCCGTCGGCGCCCATGCCCGAGAGCAGGACAGCCAGGACTTCCTTGCCCCTGGCCTTGGCCGCGGAAGCGAACAGGCGCGCCACCGAGGGGATCAGGCCGCGCCCTTTCGTCTCCTCGAACAGCTGCAGGCGCAGGGCGGCGTCGACTTCCAGGTGCAAGCCGTCCGGGGCGAAATAGACGTGTCCGGGCAGCGCCTGCTCGCCGGCCGAGGCGACGGAAACGGGCAGAGGGCATGCGCTTGCCAGCCAGTCGACCAGGCCGGGCAAAAAACCCGGGGTCATGTGCTGGACCACGACGATGGGGAAGCCGGTTTGCGGATCCAGATCGGCGAGGATGGTCCGCAGGCTTTGCGGCCCGCCGGTCGAGGAGCCGATGGCCGCCAGGGAGATCGCCTGCCTGGCGCAGGCTTCGCCCCTGGCGGCGGCGGTTTCGCTCTCGTGGACCTTGGCGGCGCGCCCCGGCCGGCGGGAGACGTGCACCTTGGCCATGAGGGCGACCATACGCCCGAGTTCGCGCGCGGCGTCGGTGCATTCCTTCGCGCTGCCCCCGGAGGGCTTTTCGATGATGGCCAAAGCCCCGGCTTCGAGAGCCGCGAAGGTCCGGCGCATTTGGGATTTGTCGTATTGGGCGCTGACGATGACGATGGGCGCGGGCGCGATTTCCATGATGCGCTTGGTGGCCGTCAAGCCGTCCAGCCCCGGCATGTCGATGTCCATGGTGATGACCGAGGGCGCAAGCGCGGCCGCCTGGCGCACCGCCTCCTCGCCGTCGCAAGCGAAGCCGGCCACGGTCAGCCCGGCGCATTCCATGATGTGGGCCAGGTAGGCCCGCACGCTGGGGGAGTCGTCGGCGATCAGAACCCGGGCCGCGCCGGGGTCGTCGCGGAAGGGCTCGGTCGCGCCTTTGCGCGCGTCGTCTGGACGGGGTGGTTTTTCCATTGCACGGTATGAGGGGTTTGAGAGAAAAACCTGCTTTTGAAAAAAGGGACCATTGTCCCGCGGTTCTTCCCCTAAACCCCCATCTCCTAAAAATGTGAAAGTTTTTTTGAGGAAAAGGGGGTCCGGGGGGAGAACCCCTTTTTGTTCACAAAAAGGGGTTTTCCCCCCGGGATTCTGTTTGCGCCTCGATCGATTCTAGATGAACTTGGCGACAATGGCCAGGAGGTTGCCCTGGTCGAAGCCGCCCTTGACGATGTAGGCGTTGGCCCCGGCCGCCCCCCCGCGCTCCCGGTCGGCGCGCGAGGCGAGCGAGGTCACCAGAACCACCGGCAGGCGGCCGAGGCGTTTGTCGGCGCGGACCCGTTCGGTGAGTTCGAAGCCGCTGACGCGGGGCATTTCCACGTCCGAAACCAGCAGGTCGAAATCGTCCGCCTGCAATTTTTCCCAGGCGTCCTGGCCGTCCACGGCCGTTTGCACGGCGTAGCCGGCCGCCTCCAGGAGATTTTGCAGCACCATGCGCGAGGTGACGGTGTCCTCGGCCACCAGCACCGATTTGCGTCTGGTCGCTTTGGGCTGGGCCTTTGGGGCGGCGTGGGCGCCGGTCTGTTCGGTCCGGATCAGTCCGGCCGCGTCCAGGGTCAGGGCCGTGGCCCCGCTGCCGAGCAGGGCGACTCCGGCGATGTTGCGCACCTGGCGCAGAATGCCGCCAAACGGCTTGGCCCTGGCCTCGGTTTCGCCCAGGGCGGCGTCCACGATCAGGGCCAGCCGGCGGTCGGCCGCGGCCGCGACCAGAACGGTCAGGCGGCCGGAGGCGGCCTCGTCCGGCGGTTCGGGCAGGCCGAGCAGCGCCGCCAGCCTCGCGCAGGCGATGACCCGGCCGTCGACGGTCAGGGTGGGCCGCCCTCCGGCGATGCGCGGCGCGTCCGCGCCCAGGCGCAGGATGCGCACGACGTTGGCCGAGGGCATGATGAACATGCGCGACGCGCAGCCGACCAGCACGCCCCGGAAGGCGCTTGCGGTCATGGGCAGGCGGATGTCCACGGACAGGCCCCGGCCCGGGACGCTTTGCAGGTCGGCGACGCCGCCGAGCTTTTCGATGTGGTCGCGGACCACGTCCAGGCCCACGCCCCGGCCGGAAATTTCGGTGACCATGGAACTGGTGGAGAACCCCGGGAGAAAGACCAGCCGCTGGGCCTCGGCCGGGCTTAATTCCCGCGCCTCGTCCGGGCCGATCAGCCCCTTGCGCAGGGCGCTTTCGATCAGCGCCCGCCCGTCAAGCCCCCGGCCGTCGTCGGAAACGCTCAAGTGCAGCATGCCGGATTCGGCGCGGGAGACTTCGATGGCGATCAGGCCCCGCCTGGGTTTGCCAAGGGCCTGGCGTTCCCCGGGGGGCTCGATCCCGTGGTCCACGGCGTTGCGCACCAGATGGATCAGCGGATCGCGCAGGCCCTCAAGCACGGCGCGGTCGGCCATGACCCGCACCCCGCGCATCTTGACCAGGACTTCCTTGCCCTGGTCGCGGGCCACGTCCCGGGCCAGCTTGGGGGCGATTTCCAGCAGGCTCGTCAGCGGGCGCATCAAGGCGGACTTGGCGTTTTCCCCGGCCGCGGCGATCAGGCGGTTGAGTGCGCGCGCGTTCGTGGCGCACCGGCGCGACAGCGTGGCCGCCTGTCTTTCCAGGCGGCCAAGGCCCTCCGCGACGGCGGTCAGGCCCGGATTTTGCGCTTCGTTTTTGGCCAGCAGCAGCCCGGCCAGGGAGCGCCTGAGTTCCGCGGCCAGTTCGGCCATGGCGTAAAGGGAGCTTGCCTGATCCCTGGCCGACAAGCCAAGCGGAATCATCTCCTCGGCGCCGGCCAGGATGGCGGCCAGCCGCGCGGGATCGATGCGCAGGCCGCGCGGCGTCTCGGGAGCGCACGTCTCCTGCTGCGCCTGCTCGCCCGATTCGCCCGATTCGCCCGGTTCGTCCCGCCCGGCCGCAACGACCGGACCCGGCCGGCCCGGGCAAGACGCCGGTTCGCCCGGGTCCAAGTCGCCCGCCAGGCGGTCGAGCTTGCCGGCGACGCTGGCCAGTTCGGCGGCGGTCTTGTCGTCCCGGTTTGAAAGCGCCTTGGACATGAGTGTAAGGGCCTCATGCGGCGCGTCGAACCAGGCGCTCTCGGGCGGCCAGTCGAGCGCGCCGGCGGCGAGGGCGTCGCGCAGTTTGGCGAAGACGTTTTCCAGGGCCTGGCAGGCGGCCTCGATGCCGCTTTCGCCCACGGCCCGGGCCGCGCCCTTGAGGCTGTGCGCCCGCCTGAAAGCCGAGCGCAGGACGACCGCGGCCTTAGCCGCCTCGTCCTCCAGACCGACGACCTCGCGCGCGAGTTCGGCCAGGATGTCGGCGGCCTCAAGCTCGAAGGTCGCCCGCAGGCGCTCCAGAAATTCCCGTTCCGTTGCGTCCATCGCGGCGCCTGGCGCTTATACCTTGTACCGGTTGAGCAGGGTTTTGAGCCGTTGGCCGAGCTCCGTGAGGTCCTTGGCCGCGCTGTCGAGCTGGCGCGCGCTTTGCGCCTGCTGGGAGCTGGCCTCGCGGATGGATTCCATGGCCAGGACCACCTGGTCGGTGCCGGAGAGCTGCTCCTGGCTCGAAGCGGCGATCTGGGCCGCGGCCTGGGCCGAGCCCGAGATGGCCCCGGACAGCGTGGCGAGCGACGATTTGGCCTCGGCCGACAGGCGCAAGGTGGCGTCCACCGCCTTGTCGCCCTGCTCGGCGGTCATGACCACGGCGCTGGTGGCTCTTTGCATGTCGCCGAGCATCGAGCGGATCTGGTTGGTGGCCTGCCTGGACTGGTCGGCCAGGTTGCGTATCTCTTCGGCCAACACGGAGAATCCCCGGCCGTGCTCCCCGGCCTTGGTCGCCTCGATGGCGGCGTTGACCGCCAGGATGTTCGACTGTTCGGCCAGATCGCCGACGGTCAGGATGATCTCGCCGACGGCCTGGCTCTTTTCGGTCAGCGACAGGATGGAAGCGGCGATGCTGGCCATCTGCTCCTTGATCCGGGCCAGGCCCTCGAAGGTCCGTTCCAGGCGGTCCTGGCCGTTTTCGGATACGTCCACGGCCTGCTGGGCGCTGCCGGCCACGTCGCCGGCCCGGTCGGCGGCCAGCATGGCCGTCTGTTTGACCTCTTCCATGGTGGCCGTGGTCTGGGCCACGGCCGTGGCCGTTTCGGCGGCCAGGCTGGCCAGGTTGTTGGTGGAGGAGAGGATCTGTCCGGCCGAGGAGGCGAGCAGGCTGACCGCCTCCATGATCTGCGAGGTCTCCCCGCGCAGGTTCGTCACCATGCTGGAGAAGGCCCGGCCGAGCACATCGCGCTCCGAGCGCGGGGTAAAATCGTGGCGCAGGTCGCCGGCGGCGATGGTTTCGGCGGTTTTGGCCGTGAGCGAAAGCGATTCGTGCATCCGGCTCATGGATTGGGCCAGGGCGTCGTGCTCCGAGCGAGGCTGCACCGCCACGGAGAGGTCGCCGCCGGCGATGGCTTCGGCGGTCTTGGCCAAGGACCGGGTCGAAGCCGCCGCCTCGTTCATGGCCGCAAGCAATTGCCCGGTCTCGTCGAAGCGGACTTCCGTGATTTGCAGGTCCAGTTCGCCCTGGGACAGGCGCTTGGCCGCGCCCACGGCCAGGCCGAGCGAGGAGCGCACGGAGGAGACGATCAGGTAGCTCACGGTCGCGGCCACGGCCAGGGCCACGCCGCACAACGCCAGGAGCAGGCCGATGGAGCGGCTCGCCAGATCGCGCGCTTCCTGGAAAAAGGCGCCGGCGCGCCTGTACGCGAAATCGCGGGTCATGGTGTAGGCGATCTCGACTTTGGCCAGGCCTCGCGAGGAGACGCTCATTTTCTCTAGCGCCTGGTCGCGCTTGCCCGCGCGGGCCAGGTCCAGGATTTCGTCGTGCAGCCCAATCCAGGCGTTATAGGCGGCGATCGCTTCGTCGAACTCCGTCCTGTCGCCCAGGTAGCGCTCCCTGGCCAGCTTGAAGTGCTGCATGATGGCCGGGCCGAGGGCCTCGATCTCGTTGTCGATCCGGCCCAGATCCGTGTTCTTGTCCAGGATGGCCTCGTAGAGCAGCAACTCGATCTTGTTGATCCCGGACCAGGCCGACCCGATCTCCCGGGTCACGGTGAAGGGATGCTCGAAGATCTTTTCGATGGCCTCCCCCAGCCGGTCGATCTGGACGATCGCAAAGGAGGTCAGGACGACGATGAGCAGGGCCTTGAGCGAAAAGCCCATGGCCAATTTGGCGCCGATCGTGAATTTGCCGAACATGTATCCCCCCGATTGTCTTCCCCGGTTGTCCGCGCGCGCGGGATGTCTCAGATGGCCGGAAGCGGCGGCTCGTTTTCGCTGACGACCAGCCGTTCGCTTGAAAGCAGCCTTTCCAAATCGATCACGATGACGCCCCCGGGGGCCAGCCCCAGGAGAAAATGGTCCGCTCCGTCCTCGATCCGGGGCAGATCGTCAAACGATACCGGGCCCGCGCCGGTGACGGAGGAGACGATCAGGCCGCAGGCGGCTTCCCCCCGGCCCACGACCGCAACCGTGGTCCGGCCCGGTCCCGGCGGCCAGGCCGAATGGGCCAGCCCGCAGACCGTCGTCAAATCCACGACCGGCAGGATCTCGCCCTGCCAGGGCGCCACCCCGGACACGAACTCCGGAACTCCGGGAACCGGGGTGATCTCTCCCGGCGCGAAGACCTCAAGGACATAGGCCGCGTCCACCGCGTAAGCCAAGGCGCCGATTAAAAATTCCAGGCAAAGCGTCCCTGGCCGCGCCTGCCCTGTCCGCTGCGCAACCGGCCGGGC
>JADFXV010000055.1 GCA_015233395.1 Desulfovibrionaceae bacterium | reverse complement strand
ATAAGTTCTTTGAAAAGGACCGGGGGAGACGTGTTTTGGAGGGGATGAGACGGATTTGACTCGGAAGAACGATGAGGGCGATTTTCGAATCACCCGTGCATCATGCCCGATAGCCTCAAGCGGCCCCCTGTCGCGGGGGTCCGGGGGGGCGCTTGCCCCCCCGGCGGGGTCCAGGGGCAGCGCCCCTGGTCTACTCTACTCTACTCTTTCCCTTCGGGCGGCGTGGGTGGTTGCCAACTGCAACCGGTTTTTTTGGGTCCTCAGCCTTGGAAGCCGGTTTTGGGGAAGAGGACTTTGAACAGGACGATCGCGGCGATGGCGATGCCTGCGATGGCGAGCGCGCTCATGGTGGTCTCCGTTGCGATTGGTTTGGCGGCGTCCGGCCGCGATGAGCATAGAATACGGCCGGGGTTTTTTCTGTCAAGGGGTGCGCGCGCGGCCGTTGCCATTTGGGAGGAAACGGGTACAATCCGGGCCATGGGAGAGCGCATGGACGGCATCGCGGCCATTTTATCCGAGGGCGAGACTGTTTTGTACCGGTCGCGCAAGCACTGGGTGGTGTTCGTCAAGGCCGTGGTCTTGTGGTTTTTGGCCATGGCAGTGTTTTCCCAGCGCGAGTATCCCTTGCAGTATTTGCATTTCAGCGTTCCGGCCGAGTTTCAGAAGTTTCTCGCCTTGTTCATCGAGTGGTCGGTTCAGGCTGTTTTGGCCGCCCTCGCGCTGGTTTTCGCCTGCATGTCGCTCACGCGGATTTTTTCCTATTTCACCACCATGCTGGCCATCACGCCCAAGCGGCTGATCGTTTACGACCGTTTGTCGGGCGCCTTGTCGTCGTACGACATCGGCCGCATCGAGTCGGTCGAGGCCCGGCCCGGATTTTTCGGGCCGATTTTCGGGTACGGGGCGATCGCCGTCACCACCGGCAGCGGGCGCAAGACCGTGGTCGCCGACCTGTCCCGGCCGCATCAATTCGAAAAAGAGCTTTTCGCGGCCAAATGACATGCAATTGACCGGCCTTGGCCATATCACCCGGTTTGGGATCGTGTTTAAGATCTTTTCGATCTTCATCGTCATTTTTTCCATCATTTACTTCACCACCTCGGGCCTGTTCATCCACATCAAGACCATCGTCGGCATCTCGCGCGACATCGTGCAGACCCGGTTCGAGGTGCATTCCCTGTCGCAGAAGCTGATGGAAAGTCTCTTCACCATGGAAGAGAACCAGAAAAAGTACGGGGTTCTGGGCCAGAACGAATACAAGGATTATTACGCCGCCGCCATGCAGGAGTACGAGAAGAATCTCGACGCCATGCAGGTCTTGCCCAAGGCCGGGGAGTTGTGGCGGGATCTTTCCGGGCAGTTGCGCCAGGCTTTGGCGGCCAAGGAGCAAAATCCCCAGGACAAGGCCCGTCCCTGGATCGATGTCGCCAAGCTCGACGACTGGATGCAGACCGTCCAAAAGGCCAACCGCGATAACGACGCGCTCATCGAAACGAACATGCGCGCGCTCTACTTTGTCAGCGAAGAGGCGGTGCGCAAGGGGGTTTACGGCCTGACCGTCTCGATTCTGGCCGGTTTGGCGGGCTGCGCGCTGCTCGTGTATTCGCTGTCGCGGCCGCTGCGCGAGTTGCGCAGGGGGATTCGGGCCTTCACCCAGGACGGCAAGCTCACTCCGGTCCGGGTTGTTTCCCGCGACGAGCTTGGCGAACTCGGCGCGGCCTTCAACGAGATGACCACCCGGCTGACCGAGGAGGAGAAGATGCGTGTCGATTTCATCGACATGCTCAGCCACGAGATCCGCACGCCGCTCACCTCGATCCGCGAATCGGTCAATTTGATCAAGGAAAAGGTTTTCGGCGAGATCAACGAGCGCCAGCGCAAATTTCTGGACATCGCCGCAGTCGAGCTGGAGCGCATTTCCAAGCTGCTCTCCCGGCTGATGCAGGTTTCGGCCATGTCGCCGGAGATCATCGCCCTTTCGCCGCAGATCGTGGACCCGGCCGCCCTGGTCGCCGAAACCGTGGACAAGGCCTTGCCGGGCGCGGCGGCCAAGGATATATCCGTGCAGATACGGGTGGCCGCGAACGTGCCCGAAACCTTCGGCGACTACGATCATCTGCAGCAGGCCCTGCTCAATCTGATCGGCAACGCCGTGAAATTTTCGCCCCCGGGCAGCACCGTGGACGTGTCTGTCGAGCCGGCCGACGAGGGCCGGCAGGTCCTGTTCGGCATTTCCGACAACGGGCCGGGCATTCCGGAGCCCGATCAGCCGTACGTTTTCAATAAATATTATCGCGGCGCCAGGATGAAGAACGTCGAGGGCGTGGGGCTTGGCCTGTGCATCGCCAAGAACATCGTCGAGGCCCACGGCGGCAAGATCTGGCTCAGCAGCCGGCCCGGGAAGGGCGCGATGTTTTATTTCACGATTCCGGTGCGCACCGGAAGGAGATAGTCATGCCGGCAGGCGCGTTGTTTACGATCTGGGCGCGGCGCGCGGTCGCGATAGGCGCGGTTTTCGCGCTGGCGGGCTGCGCCGCCGGGAATCATCCGGCGCAGCCCGAGTCCACCGGTCTCGCCAATCCCGCCAATGCGGAGATTGCCGCCAAAGCGCAAATGCCCGGCGTCTCGCAGATGTACGAGACTGCGGCGGCGGCCTACGGCGGCGGCGACTACCGCCGGGCGGCAGAGCTTTTCGGCGTTCTGGCCGGGGACGCCGCCGACCCGGTTTTGGCGCGGCGGGCCGCCTACGGCCAAGCCTGCGCGCTGCTGCTCGCCGCCGGCGCCCCGGAAGAATACGCCGCCGCCCTGGCCAAGTGGAACGCGTGGGCGGCCACGCCTCCCAGGCCGGAGATCGCCGAGGATCCCAGGATGCTCGCGCCCTTGCTGCAGGTCCAGCGCCAGCCCGGGGGTGCCAGGGACGCCGCCAAGCCGTCCAAGGCCGACGCCGAGTGCGCCAGGCGCCTGGCCGACAAGGAAAAGGAAGTCCGCCTGCTCGTGAACCAGATCAAGGCCCTGGAGAAGATTCACCGCGAGATCCAGGAGCGCAAGAAGGAACTCTCTTCCCCGTAGGCGACCGGGGAAGACGGTAGGAAGGCTATGGACAAGATGACCGGCAGACCGCAATCGATCCTGGTGGTCGACGACGATCCGAACATCCTGGCGGTGCTTGAAGCCAGGCTGGTGTCGGCCGGTTATACGGTGCATTGCGCCGAGGGCGGCCACGGCGCCCTGGCGGTTCTGGCCGAAAAGCCGGTGGATCTGATGATCTCCGACATCCGCATGCCGGACATGGGCGGCATGGAGCTGCTCAAGGCCGTGGAAAAAAACTACCCCGGCCTGCCCATCATTTTTCTCACCGCCCACGGCTCCATCCCCGGGGCGGTCACGGCCATCCGCGAGGGCGCCGTGGACTATCTGACCAAGCCGTTCGATGGCCTGGAGCTGCTCTCCAAGATCGAGTCCATCCTGGAAAAACGCCACCGCGACGGACCCGACGAACCGCTCTCCAAGGTCAGCAACATCCTTTGGGGCGGCAAGAGCCCGTCCATGCGCGAGCTCTACGACCTGATCGAGCGCGTCGCCCCGCGCGACGTCAACGTCCTGCTGCTTGGCGAGTCCGGGACCGGCAAGGAGAAGATCGCCCACCTGATCCATCAGATCAGCCCGCGCGGGCGCCGTCCGTTCGTGGTCGTGGACTGCGGCTCGACCCCGGCGGGACTGCTGGAAAGCGAACTCTTCGGCCACATCAAGGGCTCCTTCACCCACGCCCTGCGCGACAAGAAGGGCCTGATCGAAGAGGCCGACGGCGGCACGCTCTTTCTCGACGAGATCGGCAACATTTCCTCGGAGATGCAGGTCAGGCTGCTGCGCTTTCTGGAGAGCCGCAAGATCCGGCGCATCGGCGACGTCAAGGAAATCGCCGTGGATTGCCGGGTCATCGCCGCCACCAACGCCGACCTGGCCGAGGACGTCGAGGCCGGCCGCTTCCGCGAGGATCTGTATTACCGCCTGAAAGTCGTGACCATCAAGGTGCCGCCCCTGCGCCAGCGCATGGAAGACGTGCCGCTGCTCGCCGCGCGCTTCCTGGAGTCCTTCTGCCGCGAACAGCGCCAGCCGCCGGTCATCCTGGCCCCGGAAACCGCCGAGTTCCTGCAGGGCTACAACTGGCCGGGCAACGTGCGCGAACTCAAAAACGCCCTGGAAGCCGGGGTGGTCCTGTGCAAGGACAACACCCTGCGCCCCTCCGACCTCCAGCTTCAAGACGAGGGGGAGACCGAGACGGAGCCGGCCGCCGCGGTCCGCTCGGACGAACTCTCCCTCGACGAAAGCGAACGCAAGGCCATCATCCGCGCCCTGGAAAAGGCCAATTACGTCCAAAAGGACGCCGCCCCGCTGCTCGGCGTCAGCCGCCGGGCGCTCAACTACAAGATCCAGAAATACGCCATCGAACTGCCCGGCAAACGCACGCGCGCCGCGAAGAACAAGTAAGGCGCGCGGGCGCGCGTGCGAAGAGCGCGCGGGCGAAAGACGATAACCGGGAGGGGAACCTTTTGTTCACAAAAGGTTCCCCTCCCGGACCCTCCCCTCCCAAAAATTTTATCAATACAAACGAGCGCGCTCCGTCGGGCAGCGAGTTGCCCGGATAGGATACATAGATAAATACGATATATCGCCCGATCATGCGAAAAATATCCCGATACCTCCTTGACTCATAGGCGCAGCCGATGCTAATGCTGCCCGGGCATAGGTCTGGGCAAGCCGGCGCGCCCGCAACGGGCGGCCGTGGCTAACGGTCATACATCAAGGAGGCAGGCATGAGTTTGAAGCGTCGTGACTTTGTCAAATTGTGCTCCGGCACGGTCGCGGGATTCGGAATATCGCAGATGTTCCATCCCGGACTGGTCAAGGCCTTGGAGGCGGCTACCGAGCCCGGCCGTCCCCCGGTCGTGTGGATGCAAGGCAACGGTTGCACCGGCTGCTCGGTGTCCATCCTGAACTCGGTCAACCCGTCGATCGCCGACGTGGTTCTCAAGGTGATCAGCCTGGAATGCCAGGAGACCCTGAGCGTGGCCGAAGGTTCCGTGGCCGTGGACCACATGCTCGAGGTCGCCGAGAAGTTCAAGGGCAAGTTCTACTACATTTCCGAGGGCGCGCTTCCGACCGCCGAGAACGGCGCTTTCTGCACCATCGGCGTGGACAGCAAGGGCAAGGAATACACCGTGCTTGAGATGGCCAAGATCCTGGGCGCCAACGCGGCCGCCTGCGTGGCCGTGGGCGCCTGCGCCACCGGCGGCGGCATTCCCGGCTCCAAGGGCAACGTCACCGGCTGCGTGCCTCTGCACAAGTACCTCGAATCCCAGGGCATCAAGACCCCGGTCATCAACATCACCGGTTGCCCGCCCCATCCCGACTGGATGATCGGCACCCTGGTCCATGTCCTGACCAAGGGCGTGCCCGAACTCGACGCCCAGGGCCGCCCGAAGATGTTCTTCGGCAAGAACATCCACGACAACTGCCCGTATTTGCCCTACTTCGAGAAAAACGTGCGCCAGAAGACCTTCACCGAGAAGAAGACCGAAGCCTGCCGCGCCGACATGGGCTGCAAGGGACCGCTGACCGGCGCCGACTGCTTCTCCCGGAAATGGAACAACGGCACCAACTGGTGCGTTGAAAACGCCATTTGCATCGGCTGCGCCGAGATCGATTGGCCGGATGCCTTCTCGCCGCTGTATTCCCCGGTGGTGTAAGGTTTCAAAGCAACTCACGTAGCGAAAGGAGACTATGCATGGCCACGAATGAAGCGTACACCGCCCCGGAAGCCGGCGGGAAAGTGAAAATCTCCGTCGATCCCCTCACCAGGATCGAGGGCCATCTGAAAATCGAGGTGACCGTCGAGAACGGCAAGGTCGTCGACGCCGTGTCCTCGGGCACCATGTTCCGCGGTTTCGAGCAGATCCTGATCGGCCGCGACCCCCGCGACGCCTCGCAGATCACCCAGCGCATCTGCGGCGTGTGCCCGACCGCCCACGCCACCGCCTCCACCCGCGCGCTCGACGACGCCTTCGGGGTGAAGGACAAGATCACGACCAACGGCCGCCTGGCCCGCAACCTGATCTTCGGCTCCAACTACCTGCAGTCGCACATCCTGCACTTCTATCACCTGGCCGCGCTCGACTACGTCAAAGGCCCCGAGACCGCCTTCTTCATCCCCCGGTACGCCAAGCCCGACCTGCGCCTGCCCGAGGACATCAACAAGGTGGCCGTGGACCAGTACGTCAAGGCCCTGACCATCCGCGCCCAGTGCCATGAGCTGGTGTGCATGTTCGGCGGCAAGATGCCCCACGTGGCCGGCATCGTCGTCGGCGGCTCGACCGAGATCCCGACCAAGGAAAAACTGGCCCTGTACCTGGCCAAGTTCAAGGACGTCGAGGAGTTCATCACCAAAGAGTACATCCCGACCGTGTACCTGGTCGGCACCGTGTACAAGGACCTGTTCTCCTGCGGCGCGGGCTGGAAAAACTGCGTGTCCTACGGCGTCTTCCCGATGGACGACAAGAACACCAAGTTCCTGCTCAAGCCGGGCGCCTACATCGACGGCAAGGACGTCGCGCTCGATCCGGCCGAGATTAAGGAATACGTGAAGTACTCCTGGTACGATCCGTCCTGCTCCAACCTGCATCCCAGCAAGGGCAAGACGGTCATCGACCTCAAGAAGAAGGGCGCCTACAGCTTCGTCAAGGCCCCGCGCTACATGGGCAAGGCCTGCGAAGGCGGTCCCCTGGCCCGCATGTGGGTCGCCAACCCCGACCTGAGCCCGATCGGCGTCAAGGAACTCAAGGACAAGTACGGCATCAAGGCCAAAAAGTTCCGCGACCTGGGAGACCTGGCCTGGTCCATCATGGGCCGGCACGTCGCCCGCGCCGAGGAAACCTACATCGTGATGAACGCGGTGAAGGAATGGCTCAAGGATCTCAAGCCCGGCAAGGAGACCATCGTCCCCGCCCCGGTGCCGGCCAGCGGCGAAGGCATCGGCATGACCGAGGCGCCCCGCGGCGCGCTGCTGCACTACGTGAACATCAAGGACTCCAAGATCGCCAACTATCAGGCCGTGCCGGCCACGATCTGGAACTGCAGCCCGCGCGACGACATGGACCAGATGGGCCCGGTCGAGAAATGCCTGATCGGCGTTCCGGTCCCCGACGTCAAAAACCCGGTCAACGTCGGGCGCCTCGTTCGCGCCTTCGATCCGTGACTGGGCTGCGCCGTCCACGTGCTGGACGCAAACACCGGCGAAACCCACGTCACCGTGCTCGAGTAACGTGAACTAGCCAAAGCGACGCGATACCCAAGGGGGGCCGAAAGGCCCCCCTTTTTTTGTGGATGAAAAGGATGGGGGGGAGAGGAGAGGATACGATGAAGATCGGGGGAGGAACCTTTTGTGAACAAAAGGTTCCTCCCCCGAACCCCCACCTCCCAAAAACTTTCAAGTTTGAGGCTGTCCCGGCTAAAATACCCTTGGCGGCGGGCGCAAACGTCTCGGCCTCTTCCCTGTCAGGGTTTCCAAAGGGGCTTAGCCCCTTTGGCCGCCGGAGGCCTATTCATTCTCAATATATCTGCTTCAACAAATCAGCGCCGCTGGCGGCCGGGGCGTGGTCGAATTCGGGTTCTTCGGCCGTGCCGGTTTCGCTGCCCACGACCGAGTAGACGGTCGGCTGGGTGTCTTTCTTAAACGGCAGGGTCAGGCTGCCCGCGCCGGAGCTGGGCAGGCCCGTGACCGGATCGACCGAGGCCATGACCACGTCCTGCGGCATGGGGAAATCTTCCGCCTGGTAGTCGTTTTCCACGACCTGGCGGTAATAGAGCCAGATCGGCAGGGCGGCGTGGGCGCCGGTTTCGCCCTTGCCCATGGGGCCGACCTGGTCGAAGCCGATATGCACGCCGGTGAGCAGGTAGGGGGTGAAGCCGATGAACCAGGCGTCCTGCTCGTCGTTGGTGGTGCCGGTCTTGCCGGCCAGCGGGCGCTTGAAGACGTTGGCCCGGGTTGCGGTCCCGGCCCGGACCACTTCCTTGAGCAGGCTGGCCATGATGAAGGCGTTTTGCGGGGTGATCGCGGAAACCGCTTCGGGTTTGGAGGTGTAGATCTCCTCGCCCCAGGCGCTTTTGACCGACAAGACGGCCCGCGGCTTGACGTACGATCCGTCCCGGGCGAACGCGGTGTAGGCCTGGCACAGGTTGATCAGCGTCACCTCGGCCGCGCCCAGGCTGATCGACAGGTAGGGCGGGATGTTGGAGGTGATGCCCAGATCCTTGGCCCGTTGCACGACCTTGTCGATGCCGATGGCCTGGGCCACGCGGATGGTCACGGTGTTGCGCGACAAGGCCAGGGCGGTGCGCAGGATCATCGGCCCCTTGAAGCCGTGCTCGTAGTTTTCCGGCTTCCAGGTTATTTTCGTGGCCGGGTCGTAAAACTCGAACGGGCCGTCCATGATGACCGAGGACGGGGTCAGCCCGTTGTCCATGGCCGCCGAATAGACGATGGGCTTAAACGACGACCCGGGTTGGCGCAGGGACTGCACCGCCCGGTTGAACTGGCTTTTTTCAAAGGAATAGCCGCCGACCAGGGCCAGCAGTTCGCCGGTTTTGGGATCGAGCGAGACCAGTCCGCCCTCGACGTCGGGCTCCTGTTCCAGGGCCATCTGCCAGACCTTGGCCGGGGCCTTGGGATCGGTCCCGGGGCGGGCGACGACCGAGGCCCAGATCACGTCGCCGGCTTTCGCCTGGCGCCGCAGCCCGGCCTTGACCTGCTCCTCGCCGATGCGCTTGGGGCTTAAATTCCGGGCCCAGGCCATGGTCTTCGGATCGATGACGCCGGTCGCCGAGGAAAAACGCAGGCTAAGCCCCTTGGGCGTGGCCTCGGTCACCAGGGCCTTGACCCAGTCGCCGGGCTTGAGCGCGCCGAGATCCACGGCCTCGTTTTCCAGGAATTCGGTGAAATCCTTGGGGTCGAGCGGCTTGATCGGCCCCAGGTAGCCGCGACGTTTGCTCGACTCCACCAGCCCACGGCGCATGGCCGCCTCGGCTGCGGCCTGGTGCTTGAGGTCGACGCCGGTGTAGACGCGCAGGCCGGCGGTATAGACGGTGTTTTCGCCGAAGCGTTCGATCAGTTGGCGGCGCACCTCTTCGAGGTAGTAGGCCCCGACGCCCCAGGACGGGTCGGGCATGCTGCGCAGGACCAGCGGCTCGACGACCGCCTTGTCGTGGTCCTGCTTGGTGATCCAGCCGTGTTCGAGCATGCGCTCCAGGACGTATTTCTGGCGCGCCCGGGCGGCCTCCAGGTCGCGCAGCGGATTGTAGCGGGTCGGCGCCTGGGGCAGGCCGGCCAAAACAGCCGACTCGGCCAGGGTCAGATCCTTGGCGTGCACCCCGAAATAGGTCCTGGCCGCCGCTTCCACGCCGTAGGACTTGGCCCCGAGGTAGATCTGGTTCAGGTAGATGGTGAGGATTTCGTCCTTGGTCAGGTATTTCTCCAGGCGATAGGCGAGCACGGCCTCCTTGAGCTTGCGCTTGAGGCTTTTTTCCGAGGAGAGCAGCAGCCGCTTGATGAGCTGCTGGGTGATGGTGCTGCCGCCCTGGCGCACCGCGCCGGCCTGGAGGTTTTTGAGCGAGGCCCGGAAGATGGCCAGGGGATCGACGCCCTCGTGCTGGTAGAAGGAGGCGTCCTCGGCGGCCAGGAAGGCCATGGGCAGGTATTTGGGCATGTCCGCCAGGGTGGCGAGAAACCGTTTCTCGACATAGAAGTCGCCGAGCACGCTGCCGTCGCGGGCGTAGACCGTGGTCACCAGCGGCGGCCGGTAATCGGTGAGCTTGCGAAACCCCGGCAGGTCGCTCGCGGCCCAATGATAGAGCCCGACAGCGCTGGCGGCGGCCACGCACACGGATAAAATCATGGTCAAAAACAAAACGAGCAGCAATTTTTTCATTTGGGAAATCCGGACAGGGTGGGGATCAGCCCCCAGGCCAGCCGCAGCCGGCCGAACAGTTCGTGGACCTTTTTGCGGGTAACGCCAATCTCCTCAAGCACCCCGGCGGCGTTTTTGCCTCGTTTGACGGCCAGGCAATAGCCGGGCGTGAAAACGGTCATATCGTTGTCCATGACCCAAAACGGAAACAAGCGACAATAATAGGGCCGGGCCTCGTTTGGCAAGACGCAGCCCGAAGGCGACAAAAAAGCGCAGTCGCCGCCCGGCTGCGTGGCCAGCCGCCAATGCTCCTTGCCGGGCGCGAACCGCTGCGTAAGCGTCCTGGCCTCGCCCGGAAACAGCCGGCGCATCATGCCCATAAACGCCGCCGAATTGGGCGACAGGCAAAAACCGCCCAGGTTCGGCGCGGCCTCCAGGATGCGGTCCTTCTCCATCTCCGAAAGGGGGAAGCAGGACTCTTCGTTGCCGGGAGTCAGCTGGCAGCAGGTCTGGCCGAGGCCCGCGCACTGGGCGCAAACGCCAAGCGCTGCGCCTCCCGCCGCGCCGGCGGCCAAGCTCAGCTTCTCCCGGCCGGACGCACGGCCGCCGGGCAAATGAAAACACACGCGCACATCGCTCCTCATAATCATTATCGGCCCGAAAGTCATGCTCCGTCCCGGGCGGCCGCCCGGGCGAAAAAAATACGCCGCCAGGGCATGGGCCCAAGGCGGCCGCCGGTTCCGGGGAAGGCCTCTTCTCAAACAAAGGCTTTTTTTTCCGCGTGGCCTAAAGTATGCTCTCGCGCAACCGATAAGTTCAGTGAACAGACAAGGAGAGTAACATGTGCCCGTGAACGCCTTTCTGAACAATACGATGCTGCGCACCTACGGCAAGCAGATCACCACCGCCAAAAGGCTGGCCCGCTACCAGCGGACCCTGAAGGCGGCCGGGATGCAGGACCAGGTGACGATTTCCCGAGAGGCGAAACGCAGCGAGTTGGTTCAAAAAGTAGCCCATGAGGTCATGGAGAACCTCTTGGTCGAGGGCAGCGAAAATACGGTGGTGCGCGGGATCCTCGCGCGGCTTGAGTCAGAGATCGGAGAGAAGCTGGTCTTCGACTATCCACCGATGGAACAGGAACTGCTCATTTACCGGGTCCGTGGAGAACAGGCGCACGAACTTGCGCCCGGCGAACGCGCCGCCGTCGTGGAACGGCTGTGGCGGATCACGCTGGAAACGGTCGACGACACGATGCTGTAGACCGGGTTCACGGACCATGAGATAGGCTGGCGAGCCAGGGGCGCCGCAATCGCGCCCGGGGAGGGGTTATGGACGTCAAGGGAATCATCAGCGGGGTCAACCCATATTTAAATCCCAAGGCGACGGGCGCCGAGGGACGCGACGCAACGGACCAGGCCGCCAAAACAGGCGCGCAGCAGGCGGCGGCCACGGGCGACGTGGTCACCATCTCCGACGCGGCCAAACTGCAAGCCCTGGCCACGCGCGAGGCCACCCGGTCGCCGGACGTGCGCCGGGATAAGGTCGACGAGGTCAAGCAGAAGATCCAGTCCGGGCAATACAAGCCGGATTCGCGCAAAATCGCCGAAGGGATCGTCAAAAGCGACCTGGGAATGGTGGTCGGCAAGGGATAAAACGGACCGGCGCCGCGCGGCCCGGCAGGGGGACAAGGCGCGCGGCGCGCCCGAACTCCGTGACCGGACCATGCTCCGCGTCTTCGGGACCAGGCAGGCCCGAGGCGCGGTTTGTTCTATTTCCGCCGGCCGTCACCGGGTCGTCGGACCGGGAAAGAGCTCGTTCGTCTTGCCCAGCGCCCGGTACGCCGCCAGCCCCACCCATTCATGCCAGGCGACGTCCAGGCTGCGCAGTTTCTCGGCGAAACTGGACAGCAAGCTCAGGCCGGCGCGGCCGTCCGTGCGGTAGCCGACCGGAAAAGCCAAAACGTCCCAGCCGGCGGCGCGAAAAACCCCCACCGAACGCGGCATGTGGTACGCCGAGGTCACCAAAAGCCAATGCTCGCCGGCGACCGGCTTGGCCAATTCCTTGCTGAACAGCGCGTTCTCGGCCGTGTTGCGCGAGGCCTCCTCGAAAATCATCCGGTCCGCGTCCAAGCCCAGATCGCGCGCCAAGGAGCGAACAAAAGGCGCCTCGCGGTGCTCCTGGTCGAACAGATCGCCAGAGCCGCCGGTGAAAACCAGCTTCGCCCCGGGATGGGCTCTGGCCAAAAGCTGCAAATACACCAGCCGGCTGGCCGCGTCGCCCACGACATACTGGCCCCGCGCCGCCGACAAGCCGGGCTCCAGCCCGCCGCCCAAAACGATCACCCCGTCCACCGGTCCGGCCGCCGCGTCCCGGGCCGCAAACCGGTTCTCCAGCGGAATCATGAGCCAATCGTCCAGCGGCAAAACCAGCGCCGCCAAAAAAAATCCCGTGGACGCGGCGACCAGCCACAGCCCCGCCCCGCGGCCGCGCAACAGCATCACAACGCCCAGGCACAACGCCAGAAGGAAAAAATTGTCCGGCTCGGCCGCCACCCAAAATAACTTGGATATGGGAAACATGGACGCAATCTAGCAAGGCGATGCGTGGAAGGCAAACGGGAGGAGAGTGAGAGAACCGGGGGGAACTTTTTTAAAAAAAAGTTCCCCCCGGGACCCCCCTTCAAAAAATTTCAACCCGTTGTTTTTCGTTTTCCGCTGCGCGGCAAACGAAAACCAACGGGAAGATATTTTTTGAGAGGGAGTTCGGGGAGGAGCGTGTTTTTGGGGGAGCGGGAGACCCTTGCGGGGGGGTGTTGATCTATTCGACAAGACGGACTATGACCCTGTTTTTTCGCTAGAGTGAGAATTCCCCGTCGATAAGGAGAGGCCGATGACCCGCAAGGACCGCACCGAAGGCATTTACAGTCGCCGCGAGGTGCTCGACGAATCCGAGCGCAGACAGTATTATCAGATCCAGCTCAAGGATTTGCTCACCTACGCCTACCGGTATTCCGAGGACGTCAAGAAGCGCTTCGACCGCGCTCAGTTTCAGGTCGGCAAGTTCAAGACCTTAAACGACCTCAAGCACGTCCCGATCCTCAAGAAAAAAGAGTTGATCTTCCTGCAGTCCATGGGGCCGCGCCTGGGCGGGCTTCTGACCAAGGATCTGGGCGAATTGCGCCGCATTTTTCTCTCGCCCGGACCGATTTTCGATCCCGAGGACCGCGAGGAGGATTACTGGGGCTGGACCGAAGGCTTTTACGCCTCGGGTTTCCGTTCCGGCGACGTGGTCCAGGTGACCTTCAACTACCACCTGACCCCGGCCGGGCTCATGTTCGAGGAGCCCCTGCGCAACCTCGGCTGCGCCGTGGTTCCGGCCGGCCCGGGCAACTCCGCCACCCAGCTCGAAATCATGCAGAAATTGCGCATCACCGGCTACGTCGGCACGCCGAGCTATCTCATGCACCTGGCCCAGAAGGCCGAAGAGGCCGGCATCAATCCGCGCAAGGACCTGTACATGGAAGTGGCCTTCGTCACCGGCGAGAAATTCTCCGAAAAAATGCGCACCTCGCTGGAGAAGAAATTCGACCTCATCATGCGCCAGGGCTACGGCACCGCCGACGTGGGCTGCATCGGCTACGAATGCTTCCACAAGAACGGCCTGCACATCGCCAACCGCGCCTTTGTCGAGATCTGCCATCCGGACACCGGCATTCCGCTCAAGGACGGCGAGGTCGGCGAAGTCGTGGTCACGGCCTTCAACAAAACCTATCCGCTCATCCGCCTGGCCACCGGCGACCTGTCCTACATCGACCGCGCGCCCTGCCCCTGCGGACGCACCTCGCCGCGCCTGGGCAACATCGTCGGCCGCGTGGACACCACCGCCCGTATCAAGGGCATGTTCGTCTACCCGCACCAGGTCGAACAGGTCATCGCCCGCTTCGAGGAAATCAAACGCTGGCAGATCGAAGTCACCAACCCCGGCGGCATCGACGAAATGGCCCTGCTCATCGAAGCCTCCAACTTCAAACGCGAAGACGAACTGCTGCACATGTTCCGGGAAAAGATCAAACTGCGCCCGGATCTCAAAGTCCTCACCCCGGGCAGCCTGCCGCCCCAGATCAGGCTGATCGAAGATAAGCGCAAATGGGATTAGAGAACGGGGAGGGAAACCCCTCCCTTCCCCAAAAAACTTTATTCAGGCGGTTGCCGGGTTGAACGAAGCTCAACCCGGCAACCTCCCGGGCAAAAGTTTTTGGGAGCAGGGGGTTGGGGGAAGGAACCGTGGGACAGTGGTCCCTTTGTTCACAAAAGGTTCCTCCCCCGGTTCCCCCGGTTCGTCCGGTTCGCTCCGGTGGCTGCTGCTCCTTTTCACTCTGGTCGCCTGTATGCCGGGATGCCTGAAACACGAACCAATCGGAGCCGGGACCGCCGGTCCCTGGCCGTCCGCGTCCGAGCCCGGCAGTTTCCTGACCGCAGACGGCCTGGCGACCTCGACCGCCGGTCTGATCGCCAAGGCCGCCGGCGCCCGGTACATCCTGCTCGGCGAGAGCCACACCTCGCCCTGCGACCATCTGGTCCAGGCCGCCGCCCTGGCCGCCCTGGCCGAGGCCGGCCTGCGCCCGGCCGTGGGCCTGGAAATGGTCCCGGCCGACAAACAACCCGCGCTCGACGATTTCAACGCCGGCAAACTCGGCGTCGCCGAGCTTGAGAAGGCCGTGGACTGGCCCCATGTCTGGGGCTACGACTACGCCATGTACGCCCCGATCTTCGCCGCCGCCAAGGCGCACGGCCTGCCGCTTTACGCCTTAAACGCCCCGGCCGCGCTCATCCGCGAGGCGGCCGAAAAGGGCCTGGACAACCTTGCCCCGCAACAACGCGCCCTCTTGCCCGCCCGGGTCATCGCCCCGCCCGCGGACCAGGAACAGTCGTTGCGCGAAGAGTTTCAGGCGCACCAGGCCATGGGCCACCGGGCCAAAACCGGCCAGACCGGCCAGATTGACCAAGCGGCCGCCGCCCCGGAGCAAAATCCCGGCGAACGTCCGGCCATGGCCAAGGCCTCCTTCGAACGCTTCCTGTTCGTCCAGTCGCTCTGGGACACCCAGATGGCGCAGCGCGCCCTGGCCGCGTTCACGGCTGCCGGCCGCCCGGTGGTGGTCCTGGCCGGAGGCGGCCACGTCGAATTCGGCTACGGCGTGGCGAGCCGCCTGGCCGTGCTCGATCCCGGCGCGAAAATCGTCTCCGTCCTGGCCTGGCGCGGCGGCGCGCCCCCCGAACCCGGCCAGGCCGACGTCTATTTTTACTGCCCCGAAACCCACAAAAGCCGCCTCGGCTTCCAAGTGGAGATCCGCGACGGCAAAGCCGCAGCGATCCAGGTCGAACCCGGTTCCAAAGCCGAACGCGCCGGCATGCTCGCGGGCGACGTCATCGCCGCCGCCGCGGGCAAACCGGTGACCACGCTCGCCGACCTGCACCAGGCAGCCGTCGCGGCGCTCGCGGCCGGACAGCCCCTGACGCTCACCATCGCCCGGCCCGGGGGAGAAGTCGGCCTGACCATCGAACTCGGCGGGAAGTAGGCCGGGAAAGAGAATCGGGGAGGGAAACCCCCTTTTTTGAAAAAAAGGGGGTTTCCCTCCCCGAACCCCTCCCTTCCCTCAAAAAATTTTTACGGGGGAGTGGGGATAAAGTAACCATGCGATATCTGGGGACAAAAGAACTCCTTTCGTCCTCCCGTTAAAGTTTTTGGGAGGAGGGGGTTCCTCCCCCGATTCCTCTTCATAAGGCCATCTCCCCATGCCCGAACTGCCGGAAGTCGAAACCATCGCCCGCGCGTTGTCTCCGGTCCTGACCGGACGGCGCATCGTTCGCGCGCTCGTGCTTGATCCCAGCGTTTTGCCGAACGCCGGGGCGGCCGGCGCGGCGGCTTTTCGCGCCCTGACCGAGGGCCGCGTCATCACCGCCGTGCGCCGCCGGGCCAAATTGTGTTTGATCGACCTCTCGGGCGGCGCGATCGTGGCCGTGCATCTGAAAATGACCGGCCGGCTCAGCGTGGCGGACGCGCTCGACCCGCCGCCCGCCAGGGCCCGGCTGATCTTCGCGCTTGAGGGCGGCGGCGGCCTGGTCTTCTCCGACCTGCGCCGCTTCGGCAGTTGCCGCGCGTTCGCGCCGGGCGCGATCGAAGGCTGGGAATTCTACCGCACCCTCGGGCCGGAGCCGCTGGCCATCGGCGCTTTCGAATTTATTCCTCTGTTCGCCAAAACTTCCCGGGCGATCAAGGCCGCCTTGCTCGACCAGCGCGTCATCGCCGGGATCGGCAACATCTACGCCGACGAAGCCCTGTTCCGCGCGGGCATCCGGCCCGAGGCCAAGGCGAACGCAATCTCCCCCGAGCGCCTCGCCGTCCTGCACGCGGCCGTGCAAGCGGTGCTGACCGAAGCCGTCGAGGCCGGCGGCAGCACCATCCGCGACTACCGCACCCCGGAAGGCATCGAAGGCGCGTTCCAACACCATTTTAAGGTCTACGGCCGCGCCGGCCAAAAGTGCCCGGCCTGCGGCAAAAAACTCGTCGCCGCCAAAATCGCCGCCCGCACCTCGACCTACTGCCCGGGCTGCCAGAAGAAATAGACCGGACCAGGGGCCGCAGTGAACGATATCGCCGCATTTCTCGCCATTTTCGCCGCCTGGGCGGCGCTGCACAGCCTGAGCATGTCCCGCTCCTGCAAACGCCTCGCCGCTCGCCTGCTCGGTGCGCGCTTCGCCTTCTACCGGCTTGGCTTCACCGCGCTGAGCCTGGCGAGCTTCGCGCTCGCCCTGGCCGCCGCGCCGCGCCTGCCGCAACCGCTCTACCAGCTCCACGGCCCGGCCGCCTGGGCGATGTGGGCCGTGCGGCTGAGCGCGGCGCTTTTTTTCGCCTGGACCTTCGGAGCGTTTGAGCTCCTGGAATTCACCGGCCTGCGCCAGGCGCGGCGCTACCCCCGGGGAGAAATCGGCCCGGACGGCGAAAGCAAAACCTCCGAACGGCTCGCGATCACCGGCCCCTACCGCATCGTTCGCCACCCGATGTACCTGGCCGCCACGGCCTGGCTCTTCGCCGACCCGGACATGACCCTGGAAAAACTCCTCTTCGCCGCCTTCGCCGCCGCCTACTTCCACGTCGGCTCGGTCTTCGAGGAACGACGCCTCGCCGCCGTTTTCGGCCAGGCCTACCGCGACTACCAACGTACGACGCCCCGGCTTATACCGCGCCTGGCCAGGGGAGCAGGCCCTGGCCCGGCCAGGGGCTCCGCCCCTGGACCCCGCCGGGGGGGGTGACCCCCCCCGGACCCCCTCGGCAAGGGGCGCGGCCGAGGCCCCTGACGCGGGGGTCCGGGGGCGATCATCGCCCCCGGGCGGGGATTCCAAAGGGGCGCAGCCCCTTTGGTCACTCGTCGGCGGGGAAATCGCCGAATTGTTTGGCGAGTTTGGCGTGCGAGGGGCCGGCTTTGGAGGCGCGTGCGAGGCAGTCGCCGGTCGAAGCGCGGTAGACGCCGAGGATGTTCCAGCGCAGGCGGTATTCCAGGTCGTTTTCGGCCAAAAGCGTTTGGAATTCGGTCCAGGACCCCGAAGCGGCGAGGGCGTCTTCGATATGTCGCCGGATGAGGGTCAGGTCGGCTTCCGGGAGCGGTTGCGGGAGTTCGGCCCGGGGATTTGCGTCTTGGCCGGCGATGGCGTCCAGGAAGAGCTGGCCGTATTTTTCCAGTTTGGCTTCGCCCACGCCGAAGACGCCGGCCATTTGGGCCATGGTTTCGGGTTTGCGCGTCTGCATGTCGAGCAGGGTCCGGTCCGGGAACACGACGTAGGCGGGGATGCCTTGTTGTTTGGCCAGGGCGTTGCGCAGTTCCTTGAGCCGCTGAAACAGCTCGCCGCCGGGCTGTTTGGCGGACTGCCCCGCGGCCCTGGTTTTTCGCCGCCGTTCGCGGCGGTCTTCCTTGGTTTCCTCTGCATACTCGCGGACTTCGACGGTTTGTTGGCCGCGCAGCACGCGCCAGCCCGTCTCGGTCATGACGAAGCGGCCGTGGTTGACGATGTCGAGCGTGGTCAGTCCGGCGGCCATGAGTTGCCGGTATAGCGAACGCCAGTATTTCGCGCTCTTGTCCGCGCCCACGCCGAACGTCGGCAGCCGGTCGTGGCCGTGGCGCCTGACCGCGTCCGTAAACGAGCCGGTCACGATGGCGGTGAGATGCTCCACGCCGAAGCGTTCGCCGGTGCGGACCATGGCCGACATGGCTTTTTGGGCGTCGACCGTGCCGTCGACGACCGGGCAGCCTGAAGCGCACAGGTCGCAGTTCCCGCACGGCGGCGAGGTCTCGCCGAAATAGGCCAAAAGCGTCTGCCGGCGGCAGCGCGGCGTCTCGCACAGCGCGATCAGGGCGCCCAAGCGCTGGGTTTCCACCCTTTTTTGTTCGTCGCCCGCGTCGCTTTCCAGGATCTGCCGCCGTCTGGCGCGCACGTCGTCCAGGCCGTGGAGCAACAGCGTGAACGCGGGCAGGCCGTCGCGTCCGGCGCGGCCGATTTCCTGGTAATAGCCCTCGATGTTCTTGGGCAGCCCGGCGTGGCAGACGAATCTGACGTCGGGCTTGTCGATGCCCATGCCGAAGGCGACGGTGGCGGCCATGACCACGCCGTCGTCCGTCTGGAAGCGGCGCTGGTTGTTCTTGCGCGCGGCGGCGTCCATGCCGGCGTGGTAGGGCAGGGCCGCGACTCCTTTGTCCGTGAGCCAGGCGGCGTATTCCTCGGCGTCCCGGCGCGTCTGGCAGTAGACGACGCCGCTTTGCCCGGGATGGTCTTTCACGAAATCCCAGAGCTGCTTTTTGGCGTTGTCCTTGACGGCCATGGCCAGGTGGATGTTGGGCCGGTCGAACCCCCGGACAAAGACGGTGGGCGGCCGCGAGAAGAGCTTGCCGGCGATGTCGGCGCGCGTGGCCGCGTCCGCCGTGGCCGTGAAGGCCAGAAGCTGCACGTCGCCGAGCGCCGCGGCGGCCTTGCGCAGCTCAAGGTATTCGGGCCGAAAATCGTGTCCCCATTGCGAGACGCAGTGCGCCTCGTCGACCACGATGCGCCGCACTCCACCTGCCCCGAGACCGGCGAGCATGGCGAGCGTGCCCTCGCGCAAAAGCCGTTCCGGGGCGAGGTAGAGCAGGGATATTTCGCCCGAGCGCAGGGCGTGGTTGACCTCGAAATTTTCGGCGCCGGTCTGGCCGGAATTGAGCGAATACGCGGGAACGCCGAGTTCGCGCATCTGCCGCGTCTGGTCCTGCATGAGCGCGATCAGCGGCGAGACGACCACGGTCAACCCGCCCAGCGCCACGGCAGGCAGCTGGAAACAGAGCGATTTTCCGCTTCCGGTCGGCATGACCGCGAGCACGTCGTCCCCGGCGCACACGGCGTCCAGGACTTCCCGCTGTCCCGGCCGCAGGGAGTTAAAGCCGAAGATGCGCTTGAGATGGGAGGCGAGGGCCGGGGCGTCGGGGGGCAAGCGGATGGTCCTTTTGGTTCATGTGGATGGCGCGGGGGCGCAACGAGGCCAGGGTAGCCGCCGCGCGTATTCGCGGCAAGATATTTTACCGTCGATTACGGCCATTGCATCCGGCCGTGCAGGATCCGCAAAATCGCAACCAGCCGGTTTTCGATTTGGTGGACAATGACATAGGGCGACCCGGGGAGCGTCGGCTCCCGGGTTGCTCTCCCGATTCTCCCCCGTGGGCCTCTACTCGCCGCGCGGGTCGCAGCCGGGGTCGCGGGGCTTGAGGATCTCGGAGAATTCCTGTCCGTAGAGGGTCAGCATGACCAGGGCGAAGCTGATGATCAGCGGTCCGTAGAGAATGCCGATCATGCCGAAGAATTTGACGCCGCCGATGATCGCCAGGAACACGAAGAAGGTCGAGATCCGGGCCTGGCCTTTCATGATTACCGGGCGCAGGAAGGTGTCGATGCCGCTGACCACCACCACGCCCCAGGCAAGCAGGAACAGCCCCCATTGCCAGTCGCCGGTCAGCAGCAGGTACAGCGAGGCCGGCGCCCAGATCACGGCCGTGCCCACCAGCGGGATGAGCGAGGCGAACCCCATCATCGCCCCCCAGAAGAGCGCCGGAATCCCGGCCAGCCACAGCCCGAGCCCTCCGGCCAGTCCCTGGCACAGGGCGATCAGGAAGCTGCCCATGACCACCGATTTGGCCACCCCGGCCATGCGCGCGATGATCTGTTCCGCCTGTTCGCTGCGCAGCGGCGTGAGCGCGCGCAGGCGCGCGAGCATGGCCTGGCCGTCGCGCATCAGGAAGAAAGTCACGAACAGGAGCACGCCGAAGTTGATCAGGACCCCGAGCGCGTTGCCGAGCAGCGCCCGGCCCTCGGCCAGCATGAACTGGCCGGATTCCTTGGACAGGTCGATCAGATTTGACTGGAGGTCGATTTTTTGAAAGTCCAGGAACGACAAATATTGTTGCAGCCATTCGATGTACCGGTAGAGTTTGTTTTGTATGAGCAGCTCGGTCAGATTTTGGGTCTTGAGCCAGAGCGTGAGCGCGTTGATGGAATCGGCCGCCTGTCCGAGCAGGGCGGTGGCGAAGGACAGAAGCGGCAGGATGATGGCCAGGGTGATCAGCGCGACGGTGATCAGCGCCGCCAGGCTGGACCGGCCGCCCAGGCGGCGTTCGATCCGGCTGAAGACCGGATGGAAGAGGATGGCCATGACCACGCCGATGACCAGGATGTGCACGAAGGGGCTGAGCACGACGCCGGCCAGATACAGGGCGGCGAGCAAGAGCCCGAGCAGGAAATAGGAATGGAAGCGGTCGCTTTGGAATTGCATATGTACCCCGCCACGCCCGGCGGGCCTCCCGGGGCCGTTAAATACCGGATCGGCGCGTCAGTCAACGCCTAATACCCCCATGAACGAAGACGACGCCCCCTCCCGCCGCCCCGCCTGGGCCCTGACCCCGCGCCGCTGGCTCGCAAGGCTCCAGTGGAGCGACGCGGCCGGCGGCCCGGGAGCGTTCGATGGCGCGTTCGGGGGCGAGCCGCTCAGCGCGGCCCGGGTCCTGGAATTCTCGCTGGTTTTGACCGCCCGGGGCATTCCCAACCGGGTG
>JADFXV010000054.1 GCA_015233395.1 Desulfovibrionaceae bacterium | reverse complement strand
CGGAAAGCGCGAAACGGCCAAATGGAAAAGTTTTTTGAAGAGGGGTCCGGGGAGAAACTTTTTTTCAAAAAAGTTTCTCCCCGATTCTCTTTCTCTTTCTCTTTCCCCTTACCCCCGGGTAGCGCGCAGCAGCCAGTAATTCCACAACAAGGCGCGGTGGTCGGCTTGGCGGGTTTGGTGTTCGTGCAGTCTGGCCTGGATGAATTTTGAGTTGAGGCCGTAGGCGGCGGTTTCCGGGAAATGCAGCGCCCCGTCTTCGAGCCATTTGCCGATGGGCATGCCGAAGCCTTTTTTCGGGCGGTGCAGGATATCGTGCGGCAGGACGTCCGCCAGGGCTTTCTTCAGGATGTATTTGGTTTGTCCGCCCCGGAATTTGTAGTTGCTCGGGATGCGCCGGACGAAATCGACCAGTTCGATGTCCAGGAAGGGGGCGCGCACTTCCAGGGAGTTGAGCATTCCGGCGCGGTCGGATTTCACCATGATGTCGTCTTGCAGGTAGATGTTGGCGTAGAAGGCCAGGGTTTTGTCCACCGGGTTTTCTTCCTGGCAGCGTTCGTAGACGTCGATGGCTTCGCAGTAGAGGTCTTCGGGATCGATTTTTGATCCGAAAAGTTCGTCCAGCCCGCCTGGTCCATCCGGGCCGAGCGGGCCGAGCCAGACCGGGTCGCGGTAGCGCGGCGGCGTGGCCGCCCCGCGCAGGAAGCGGTTGATTTTGAAGCCGAGCGCCATGTTGGCGTGGCTGACCGGGAGCCTCGCGGCCAGCAGGAGCAGGGCTTTATGCACCGGCGCCGGGCAGAGTTTGCGGTAGGTTTCGGCGATCGCCAGGGCGCGGAAGGGGTCGTAGCCGGCGAAGAGTTCGTCGGCGCCGTCGCCGCCCAGGGCCACGGTCACGCGCTCGCGCGTTTGGCGGCAGAGCAGGTAGGTGGGCAGGATCGAGCTGTCGCCCATGGGTTCGTCGAGTCCGGCGGCGATGGCCGGCAGGATGAGCCGTCCGGCGTCGAGAGAAAAGACGGTGTTGTGGTGGTCGGTCTGGAAGAGGGAGGCGATTTTTTGCGCGTAGGCGGACTCGTCGAAGCTCGGCTCCGAGAAGCCGATGGAAAAGGTCGCGAGCCTGCCCGGGGCATGTTTGGCGGCGTAGGCCGTGATTGCCGAGGAATCGACGCCGCCGCTTAGGAAGACGCCAAGCGGCACGTCGCTCATCAGCCGCCGGGCCACGGCGCGCTCCAGGAGTTCGCGCAGGCGCTGCCCCCACTCGGCCTCGGGGTCGGCCGGGAGCGACTCGAAGGGTTCCAGGCGAAACTCGTGGTAGCGGCTGAGCTTGAAGGCAAGATCGGCCAGGTCGAGCGTCAGGTTGTGTCCGCCCGGGAGTTTGAAGACGTTTTCGTACAGCGAGTTCGGGGCCGGGATGAAGCCGTAGGCGAAATATTTGCGCAGCGCCCGGGCCGAGACGCCTGGGTTCACCTCGCGGTGCGCGGCCAGGCTTTGCAATTCCGAGGCGAAGGCGAAGAGGTTTTTCCCGGCCGTGTAGAACAGGGGTTTTTTGGCGAAGCGGTCGCGGGAGAGAAAGAGTCTGCGCCGGTCGCGGTCGAGCAGGGCGAAGGCCCACATGCCGTTGAGGCGCGCGCTCAGCCTCTGGCCCCATTGGCGGTAGCCGTGCAGCAGCACTTCGGTGTCGCTGTGGTCGCTGACGAAGCGGTGGCCGAGCGCGGTGAGTTCGTCGCGCAGTTCGCGGTAGTTGTAGATTTCCCCGTTGAACGTGACCGCCAGGCGGCCGTCGCTCGTGGCCATGGGCTGGGCGCCGCCCGCGATGTCGAGGATGGACAGGCGTTTGTGGCCGAAAAAGACCGCCAGCCCGGGATCTTCGAAGAGGCCTTCGCCGTCGGGTCCGCGATGGGCCTGGGCCGCGTTCATGGCCCGGATGTCGGCGGCGTCGCCCAAGCCGGCAAATCCGCAGATGCCGCACATGGATTAGGGTTCCCGGTAGTTTCTGGTCTTCTCGATCAGGTAGATCGGCTTGTTTTGCGATTCGTGGTAGGTGCGCATGAGGATCTCGGCGATCAGGCCGAGCAGGATGGCCAGAAAGCCCATCAGGAAAAACAGGGTCACAATCTGCGGCAGCGGGGTTTCGATGAAGCTCTTGTCGCCCCAGAACTTGTAATAGAGCATGATCAGGAAAAATATCCCGGAGATGCACAGGCTCCCCAGGCCGAAGCCGCCGAAGACGTACATCGGGGTCTGGGCGTAGTTGGACAGGAATTTGACCACGATCAGATCGAGGATGACCTTGATGGTGCGGTTGATTCCGTAATTGGACTTGCCGTGGATGCGCGGATGATGCGCCACCGGGGTTTCGCAGACCGAGGCGCCCATCCAGGAGGCGTAGATCGGGATGAAGCGGTGCATTTCGCCGTACAGGCGAACGCCCTTGATGATGTCTTTCTTGTAGGCCTTGAGCGAACAGCCGTAGTCGTGCAGATGCACGCCCGAGATCAGCGAAATCAGTCCGTTGGCGATGCGGCTGGGCAGGTTGCGCTTGACCGGGTTGTCCTTGCGGTCCTTGCGCCAGCCGGAGCAGACGTCGTAGCCTTCTTCGAGCTTGGCCAGCAGCCTTGGGATGTCGGCGGGATCGTTTTGCTGGTCGCCGTCCATGGGGATCAGGATGTCGCCGCGCGCGGCGTCGATGCCGGCCATCATGGCCGGGGTCTGGCCGAAATTGCGGCGCAGGATGAGCAGGCGCACGAGCGGATCCTTGGCCGCGATTTCTTCGAGCCGCAGGCGCGTCGCGTCGGTCGAGCCGTCGTCGATCATGATGATCTCGTAAGCCTGCCCGAGCCGCGTGAGAACGTCCTTCAAACGTTCGTACAGCGGCTGGATGTTGTCTTGCTCGTTGAAGAGCGGAATGATGATCGACAGCGAGGACATGGGCGCGGCCTAGAGATCGAGGTCGTAGAGCCGGAAGGTTTTATAACGCTTGATATTGTAGGATTCCAGGGCCTTGATCCAATTGGTCAGCGACTCCGGTATGAGCGAACAGTCGGCCCACTCGGATTTGGGGTAGTTCTGGTGGAGGTTGATGATGGTGTGCAGCATCAGGATGTGGTGCAGCCGTTTCCACTGGTGGGTCTGCTTGACGCCCAGGATCAGCACGCGAAAGCCCGCCGGGTAGCGCACGCGCGTTCCCCAGAGCAGGCGCAACTGGTTGAACAGGGAAAACGAACCGTTGAAATCCTTAATAATCAGGTTGATGTCCGGCATGGAGACGACGAAACCGACCATTTCCCCGGCGTCGTACAGGACATTGACCAGTCCGTGGCGCAGGATCGGCGCGAGCTGGGTGAAAAAGGCGTCGAACTGGGCCTTGGACAGGGGCACGTGGCCCCAGTTCCTGCTCCAGGCCTGGTTGAACAGCTCGCAGACCTGGGCGCCCCGGGTGGCGAACTCGCTGCGCTTGATCGGGGTCACGGCGATGTTGTTCTTGCGGCACAGCAGATCGAGCATGGCCTTGTATTTGACGATATCGGCGTCCGGTATCTCCGGGCGCATGATCCTGTAGGCGTACCAGTCGAAGGTTTTGACGAAGCCGTAGTCCAGGACCAGGTTTTCGTAATACGCGGGATTGTGGGTGTGCAGCACCACCGGCGCGGTGTCGAAGCCGTCGACGAGCAGGCCGACCTCGTCGTAGACGGCGAAGCTCATCGGGCCGTGCAGCTTGGTCTTACCCCGCTCCCGCACCCATTGCCCGGCGGTGTCGAACAGGGGGCGCGACACGGCGGTGTCGTCCACGCACTCGAAGAAACCGAAGAACCCGGTGGCGTTGTCGTGGTGCTTTTCGTAGGCGTGATTGATCTGGGCGGAAATGCGCCCGACGACGCGGCCGCCGCGTCTGGCCAGGAAGCATTGCGCCTCGCCGACCTCGAAGAACGGCCCCTTGTTCTTGTCCAGGAAATCGCGCTGGTGGCTGATGATCGGCGGCGCCCAGAGGGGGTCCGCGGCGTAGATTTCCCAGGGCAGGCGGATAAAGGCTTCGAGATCCTCGGCCGAAGACACGGGATCGATGCTGACGCCTCCGGGAAATTCCATGGCCGGCCTACTTCTTGGGAACGATGGTGACGAGGCCTTTGAGGCCTTCCTTGAGGACGAGCTCGGGGTTGGCCATGGTCATCTCCACCTCGTAGTAGGACGGCTGCTGCAAGGAGGCCGACAGGGGCGCCCAGGGAATGCGGCTGACCGCAGCCTTGAAAGTCTTGCCCGGCAGGGACTCGAAGGTGACCGCGCCTTCGTCGCCGACACGGATCTTCTGGGCTTCGATTTCGTGGACCAAGGCCCGCAGCATGATCGGGTCCATGACTCCGATCTGGAACAGTTCGGAATTTTTGATCATGTAGGCGTTCTTGCGCAAGTCCGGGTTCATCCAGACCACATACCCGTCGAGCGGCGCGCGGATCAGGCCGGTCTTGGGCACGTCTTTGGCCGTGGCGTTCTGCACGCCCAGCTGATCGCGGGCCATGTCCTGCTGGATCTGGAAGAGGTCGCGCTCCAGGGCGAGACTTTCGGTGATGGCCGCGCGCTGTTTTTCGAGCACCTCGATGTCCTCGGCGTTGCCCGTGATGGCCTGATCCGAGGCCATTTTCTGGGTGCGCAGGGTTTCGAGCTCCTTGCGCCGCCCCCGCAAATTTTCGAGCTCGCGGCCGGCCTGGGCCAGTTTGGCTTCGAGATCCTTGATGCCGGCCAGAGTCAGCTTCTTTTTCTCGTCGATGCGGATCTCGAAGGGAATCTCGTACTCGGCCAGGACGTCGTCGTACTTGACCTTCTTGCCCAGATCCGTGCGCATGGCGGTGATGGTGGCCGCGTAGGGGATGACCACGGTGTATTTCGGCGAGCAGTACAGCTTTCCGGAAAAGATGATCTCCGGGTGGCCGGCGTTTTCCGCCGCGGCGGGTTGGGCCGGATTCTGGGGAGTTTGAGCCGGGGGCTGGGGAGTCTGGGCCGGCTTGTCCTGGGCCAGGGCCGGACAACTCAAGGCCAGGGACAGGGCGAGCAGGGCCGCGATGCGATTGCGCAAAGCCGTCATTGGCTGAGCTCCAGTGGATTGACTTTTACATATTGCCCGCGCAGGTCGCCGCTCAAATACTTGAGGTCGAGCAAGGCCCCGTCGCGCCTGAATTCGTCGGCCAATTGGCCCTGTTTGGCCTCAAGCAAGGACAGGCGGTCGGCGAGCAGTTTGTCGTAATCTACTTTGCTGCCCGTACTGCCCGCGCCCTCGCCGCCGGTGGTTTGGCTGCCCCCGAACTCCAGTTGGGTTTGCTGCTCGGTGAGCTTGGCCAATTCGACCTTGGACGCGGAAAAACGCAAGGCGGCCTCCAGGGAGCGGTAGTTGGTCTGGGCGGTCTGCATGGTGTTTTCAATTTTCATTTCGGTGGAGTGCGTGGTGGTGGAAGCCTGTTCCAACATGAATCGCTGCCGGCTGACGTCTCGGGTCTTCGTCAGCCAGTCAAGCGACATGCTCAGGGTCAAAAACGGATACAAGCCCCAGCGGGAACCGGCGCCGTTGACCGGGTCCGGGGTGGACAAGCCGAATCCGAGTTGCGGCAAATACTTGACGTAGGCCAGGATGATGCTCTTGCGTTGCAGGTCGCGCTGGATCTCGGCCCGGCGCAGTTCGTTGGATGTTTCCTTGGCCTTGTCCGCGGTGGCCATGGAGGGCGTATAGCCCCGCAAAACCTGGTCCGCGAAGTTGCTGGTGTCCACTTCAAGTTTTTGGGACGCCTGCATGCCGATGATCGCCTTGAGTCCGTTGACCAGGGTGGCGTGGGTGGCCTCGTTTTTCTCGCTTTCGGCCTGGGCCATGTCCACGCGGGTCTTGGCGATATCGAGGTCCAGGGGCTTGGCGTAGCCAAGGGAGACCCGCGTCTGGACGTACTGGAGATTCTGCTTGGCCAGCTCCAAGCGCTGGGCGGTCAAATCGCGGTTTTTCTGGCTGAAGCCGATCTGCAGAAAAAGCGTGGCGATCTCCTTGAGGCCCGCGTTGATGACTTCGAGGTGGGCCTCGACGGCCAGCTTGCTCAGTCCTTCCTTGGCCTTGTTGTCGAAGAACGTCTGCACCGGGTTCCAGCCGCCGGCCGAAAAGGTGAAGGTGTACGGCTTCTGGTCCAACTGGGCCCTGGTGGGATTGATGATGTCCAGGTTGGGATTGCGCAGGTAATATTGGGTGCCCACGGTCAGGGTGGGGATGTACTGGCTCATGGCGTCGCCTTCGTCGAGCTTTTTGACCTCGATCTCCAGCGAACTTTTGAGAAAATTGGGCGACTGGATCAAGGCGACCCGGACGCACTCGTCGAAATTGGCGGGCTGCTTGACCTCGGTGGCTTCGAACATCTTGCGCTGCTGGTCCGAGACGGCGTTTTTTTTGACGGTCTTGGTCCCGGGTTGGCCCACCTGGTCGCTCCCGGCGGCCTGTAAGCTGTCCGCCCGGGCAAGCCCCCCGGCCAGGCAGATCGCCGCGGCCGCGAGCCCCGCGAAGACCACGGCGCCGCGGCGCCCTAAAAACCTTCGCAATGCGCCGCGCGTCCGATTGAGCGCGCCGTCTTTGGCCGATGCAAAGCCGTATTCCATTCGCTCCTCCATTAGAGGTCCTGGCTTTGGTCTTCCCGAGGGATGGGCGTCGTATCGCCGACCAGAAATCCGTCTTGCAGCATGCAGATACGGGTGCAGCGGTCGGCGGTGGTGGCGTCGTGGGTCACAACCGCCATGGCGGTGTGCGCTTCATCGGCTATTTTGGCGAAATAGTCCATAACGCGCTGGCTGTTTTCCCGGTCGAGCTGCCCGGTTGGCTCGTCGGCCAGGATGAATTCCGGCTGGTTGACCAGCGCCCTGGCGATGGCCACGCGTTGGCGTTCGCCGCCGGAGAGGCGGTTGGACGGCTGCTGGATGCGGTGCTCCAGACTCACGCGCTGCAAGGCCTCCTTGATCCGGTGCGGCCGCTCGCGGCGGCGCACGCCGGCGTAGATCAAGGGCAATTCCAGGTTTTCGTAGACCGTGGAATTTTCGAGCAGATCGCAGCTTTGGAAGACAAAGCCCATGCGTTCGCGGCGAAAGGCGGCCTGCTGCGGGCGCGACAGGTTGAAGACGTCCACGCCGCACACCTTGTAGACGCCCGAGGTCGGCGCCAGAAAAATTCCCAGGATAAAAAGCAGCGTGGACTTGCCCGATCCCGAGGGGCCCATGATGGCCACCATCTCCCCGGCGAAAATCTTCAAATTGATGCCCTTGAGAACGGAAATGGTTTCCTCGCCCGACACGTAGGTCTTGATCAGGTCGGCCACTTCGACCACCGGGCCGCCGCTTTTGCCCGCGATCTTATAGTTACTCATAGCGCATGGCGTCCACGACCTGCATCCGGCTGGCCCGGATGGAGGGCAAAAGTCCGGAGCCCAGGCCCAGCACGACGGCGAAAATCAAACCCAGGATCAGGCACAGCAGGAACAGCCCTTCGGGCGGGGAACTCCCGATGAGCATGCCCATGTACTCCACTCCGGCCCGGCCGAGGATGACCCCGAGAATCGAGGCCGTGACCGTGACCGACAAGGCCTCGAAGAGAAATTGCAACAGGATGTCGGCGTCTTCGGCGCCCATGGCTTTTTTCAGGCCGATCTCCCGCGTCCGGGCGGTGACCGCGGCCATCATGATGTTCCAGATGCCGAACCCCCCGAGCACGATGGTGGCGCCGATGGACATGTAGATGAACAACGTCACCCACCAGTAGACCCTTTTGACGTGCTTGAGGGCCTCCCAGGATACGTACAGAACGAGCCCCTGGCTGGTCTGGTTGGCCGCGACCACGGCCGGAATCCTTTCGGCGACCTGATCGACGTCGTCCCAACTGGAACAGCGGATATAGGCGTTGTAGGGCTTGGAAATGCCGTTGATCCGGGCGAGCGCCGTGGACAGGGGCAGAAAGGCGATCCGGCCGCGGTCCCCGGCCCTCACGCCGCCCAGGATGCCGATGACCGTGTAGAGATTGCCGTCGATGGTCAGGGTGCTGCCCATGGCCTCCTGTTCGGTGCCGCAGATCAGCCGGGCGAGTTCCGCGCCGAGCACGCACACCCGGGCGCCCGCGCGGATGTCGCTTGCGTCGAAAAGCCTGCCGAGGGCGGGAGTGAAGCCGAAAATGCTCCAATAGTTCTGATCCACGCCCAGAATCGAAAATTTGTGGGAACGGTCGTGCCAGGTGGTCTCGACGTCGACCTGGAGCACCGTGTTGGCGACGACGCTCGCCCCGGGGATTTCGGACAGCGCCTTGATGGTGTAGTCGCGGAACCACTCGGGCTTTTCCATGGGGAAGAACTCGAAATGGGCGTTGATGATGGTCGCGCCGCCGAGGATGTCGAGATCGTTGTTGAAATTCTTTTTCAGGTCGCGGCCCATGGTCACGACGATGATCAGTCCGGCCGTGCCGAGCGCGATGGCCGCGACCACGCCGATGTAGCGCCGGCGCTTGCGGACCACTTCGCGGAAACCGACCCGCATCAGGTCGCGATAGCGCAGAAATCTGGAGCCGCCGAAGTCCGGCGGCGTAAATCCGGCGCCGCGGCCGGCTGGTGTCGTCGCTTTCATGAGGTGGACAAAGGCCGTTCGCCCTTGGCTCGAAGCATTGTTGGAAACCCGGCCCGCTTGCTTGCGGGCGCGCCTGTCGAAAAAATCATATCCGGGATCCGTTTCCCTACAGGAACGATTGTCTTTGCTTGGCGGTCTGGGCCTGATAGGCCTCTTCGCCGTCGGCCTTGGCCCGGGCCTGGTCCTCGGCCATGTCGGCGACGCGGATGCGATGCTTGCGCGCCATTTTGTCCAGAACCTCAAGCACCCGGTCGAGTTGCGCCGGGGTGTGGGTGCTCATGAACGCCGTGCGGATCAGGGCGCCCCCCCGGGGCACCGCGGGATAGATGGCCGGCAGGGCGAAAATCCCCTCTTCCATGAGTTCCTGGGAAAACAAAAAGGCCTTTTCGTCGGAGCCGATATGGATGGGAATGATCGGCGACACCGATTCGGTCACGGCCAGGCCGATCTCGCGGTATCCCTGGCGCATGCGGGCGATGATCTTTCGCAGGCGCTCGATGCGCCCGGGGTCGCGCTCGACGATGCTCAGGCTGGCCAGCACCGCGGCGGTGTTGCCGGCGGGCAAGGCGGCGGAAAAAATCTGGGTGCGGGACTGATGGCGCACGTATTCGATGACGTCCCCGTCGTCGCTCGCCAAAAAACCGCCGATGGAGGCAAAAGCCTTGCTGAAGGTGCCCATGATGTAATCGACCTTGGACGTGACCCCGAAATGATTGGCCGAACCCCGGCCGCCCTGGCCGAGCACGCCCAGGCCGTGGGCGTCGTCGAGATAGATGGAGATCCCGGGATGGGCGTCCTTCAGAGCCGCCAGCTTGTCCATGGGGGCGATGTCGCCGGACATGCTGAAGATGCCCTCGGTGACCAGGAATACGCCCGCGCCCTCGGTCTTCAAGTGCGAGGCGATCTTGCGGCCGGCGCTGGCGACGTCGTTGTGGGCGAAGGTGGCCATGCGCGCCTTGGTCACGCGAACGCCCTCGATGATCGAGGCATGGGACTCGCGGTCGAACAGGGCCATGTCCGTGGACGCGAGCAGCGTGCCGAGCGCGCCCAGATTGGTGCTGAAACCGGTCACGTGCAGCACGGCCTTTTTCTTGCCCACGAAGGCCGCCAGGCGCTCCTCGAGTTCAAGATGGATGGTCATGTTGCCGCTCAAGAAACGCGAACCGCCGGGGCCCGTGCCCCAGGCCGTCACCGCCTTGGCCGAGGCCTCCATGACCTCGGGCTCGTGGGACAGGCCGAGGTAGTCGTTGGAACCGATCATGATCAGGCGCTTGCCGCCGATCTCGACTTCGGAGCCCCACGATTTCGCGATGGGCCTGAAATAGGGGTAGACGCCCATCTGCTTGGTGACCGCAAGGATGGACGTGGCCTTCGCCACGCGGTCGCTTAATTTCATCTGGCTTTGATCCTTACGCGCGGATTCATGAAACCCGGGACGGGCGATCGGCCGCAACGGCCGCGACGGGACGAAGCCGGTCCGCGCCGCAATTCCCGCCGGGTTCAATCCTGCACCATAAACTCATTCGGGGACAAGCGCAAGTAAGGCCCGAAGACGCCGGAATCACGACCAAACTTCCCGAAACCGGCGGAGCTCCTCAAGGACGATTTTCATGAACGCCCGCCGCGCCCGCTCCAGTTGGCCCGGCTTGCCCGGCTCGTAATACACATCGCTGCCCGGGGCGGCCAGGATCTGCGCGTCCACCCGCACCCACGACCGGCGAAAATTGACGAAAGTCAAATACACCCAGACCAGAACCCGCTTGCCGGTCAGGTCCGCGGCCTTGGGAGACATGACCGCCGCGCCCCAGACGTACGCCTCGCCGCCCTCGACTTCGCGGAACTTGACCAGGTCGAAACCCTCCATGGCCATGCCCGTGGACCGGGCGTACCCGAGGGCCGCGCGCCCCAGGGCGGCCTCGGAATCGGCCCGCGAGAAACCGGACATGCCCAGGGCGGGATAGAACCAGAAATTGAAATACAAAACAAAGCCGGCCAGGACGGCCAAGAAGGACGCCGCCAGCCAAACGACGGGCCTGACTGCGCGCCGGCTCACGGACGCGCCTCCCCGCCCGCGCCCGGCGCCGCCGGGCAAAGGATCGGTTCGACAGGCGCTTTCGCCCGCACGGTCCGTTGCGCTTCCAGATGGAGTTCGGCCTGCTCCAGATTCACGCTTTCGCGGTACCAGCGCGCCGTTTCGCGCTCCCAGGCCAAAACCAGGTCCTCCCGCGCGACCGGCGCGTCCGGCGCGTCCGGCGCCGGAAGAACCGGTCCGGACATGGCCTCGGTCCGGCGCCGGTTCAAGGCCCGCAGGGTTTCGACGACGAAATCCAGATGGCGCTCCTTCATGATCGCCGCATTGGCGAGGTCTTTCACGAGCATGTCGTAAAACTTCCCGGGGTCAAGCCTGGTGGCGATCTCCGGCGTGCGTTGCGCCCCCCTCACGGCCGTCCAGGCCAGGAACAGAACGATGGCCCATTTGAGCGCCGTGGCGCCGCGGCAAAGACGCTTCACGGCCTGATCCCTTTTTTCCGGTAAATGACAAGATGCTGCACGGGCTCGGCGAGAGGGATGAAATAATGGTACTGGGGATCCTCCCGGTTGCCGAAAGCCTCGTCGGCGGAAGCGAGATCGATGCGGTCGTAATCGTTGTCCAGATCCAGGCGAAACATGGTCGCGGCCTTGGAGTCGAAGAGGATCCGGTCGCGGTTGACCCGCACCTCGTGGCGCACGCTGATCCAATCCGGCTTGAGCGACGGGTCGATCGCCCCCTGCAAGCCGCCGATGATCCGGAACGGCGTGTAATACTGCAGCACCATGTCTCCGTATTCGGCCAAAATGACCTCGCCGGGCCGGGCGTTCTTGTTGAAAAAATCGATCAGCGCCGCGTTCACGTCCGGATAGCCGCAGACGAGCTCGGTCAAAAACAGGCGCAAGGGAATATTGGACCAGGTCAGCTGGTGCGAATCGTTCTGCCAGGGCCGGTTGACGATGTGGAGCTTCTCCATGGGCAGGACGTTGAGCCAGTTGGTCGCGGCCATGAGAATACACAGCAGCGCCCCGGCCGGCTTGAAATAACGCCACAGCCGCACCGTGGCCCAGCCCAGGATGATGGCGCACCACGGATAGAGATGGGCCATGTACCGGTGGAACCGTTGCGGAATCAGGGCCATGATGGCGATGGCCCCGACCACGTTGAGCGCCAGAAACAGGCAGAAGCGTTCGCCCGGGTCCCGGGGCGCGCCCCGAAACGCAACCGGCAGCCAGCGCCACGTCAGGGCCGCGAACACCGGCAGGGGCACGATGTACATGAAAAAATCCGCCAAATAATCGATCACGTTCTGCGGAATCACCAAAATATTGAACATGCCGCCCTGGTTGGTCAGGCGGTACATGAAAAATCCCGGAACCACCAGAATCGCGGTCAAAATCCCCACCAGGGCGACCCGGGAAAGCGGCAACTCGTCGCGGTACAAGAGTAGCGCGCCCAGCAGCAGGCATGGCGCGTAACTGATGAACAGCAGATAATTGGCGTGGAACAAAAGTCCCAAAGACAAGACCAGCACGGCCAGCGACAAGGAGCTGTCGCGCCAGCGGCCGCGAAAACAGAACAAGGTGACCAGGACGAGCACGCCGCCGTAGGCGTAATACCGGCCCATCCGGGCGAACAGCAAAAACGGCACGGACACGGCGAGCAAAAAAGCCGACATCCTGGCCCAGCCCTTGTCGCCGAAACGGCGGCGGATGAGCAGGTAGGTCAACCCCACGCACAACACCCCGCCCACGGCGAAAAGCGCCCTGGCCTCGGCCGCGCCGTAGCCGAATACGGCCTGCGAGACGGCGGACATGTAGATCTGAAACCAGGGCGACCAGCGCCAGACCATGTCCGGCCCGAATTCGCGCGTTTCCTCTTGCGAAACCACGTTGAGCCCGTCGAACACCTTGGGCTCGAGCCCGAAGCGCAGAACGTTGCGGCCCAGATTGGCGGTTTCGGCCTCGTCCTGCCACAGCGGACGCCCGCCCAAATTATAAAAAAGCAAAAACGAGACCATCAGCAAAATGGCCCACAGGACTGGATCGCGCAGGCTTTCGCCCCAGGAGACGGGTAAGGATGTATCGGTGGCGGATTGTGGCATGAATGTTCGCCGCATCATGAAAAAAACGCAAGCGGCGTCGGCGACATAATATGAACCGGAAAGGAAAACAAGAGCGCTGGGGAAGAGGCGCCCGCCCCTTCCCCGGCGCCTGCGTCAGTATGCTTCGTCCTCGGCCAGGTCGGCGTCGGTGATTTTATGGCTGAATTTCACATGCACCCAGGCTTGATAGACGATGACGATGGGCACGAAGGTCAAGGCCACGCCCAGCATGATTTTGAGCGTCAGCGGACTGGAGGCCGAGTTGGCGATGGTCATGCTCCACCGCGGGTCGAGGCTGGAGGGAAGCAGGCTCGGATACAGGCCGGCGACCCCGAACAGGGCCACGCAGGCGATGGTCACGGCCGAGGCGGCGAAAGCCTTGCCCGGCGCCTTTTGTCCGAGGAACAGACGGATGCAAAGCAGCCCGGCCACGGCTGCGGCCGGTATGGCGCACAGCGCCGGATTGGCCAGGTAATTGTCGTAGAGCTTGGTGTAGATGGCGCTCATGGCCAAAAACATCACCGCCATGGCGAGCAGCGCCGGCCAGAGCATTTTCGCGGTTTCCAGGGCGCGCTCGTGGAGATCGCCCTCGGTCTTGATGGCCAGCCAGATGGCGCCGTGCTGGGCGAAGACGATCACGAACAAAAGCCCCCCGGCCAGGCCGTAGAGGTTGAGCAGATCGAAAAGCCCGCCCTGGTTGACGCCGCGGGCGTCGATCGGCACGCCCTTGAAGATGTTGGCGAAGGCCACGCCAAGCAGCAGCGCGGGCAGAAAACTGCCGAGAAAGTGCCCGAGATCCCAGAGCTTGCGCCAGCAGTCGGATTCGACCTTGCTTCTGAATTCAAAGGATGCGCCGCGCAGGATCAGGCTGAACAGCAGAAGCATCAGCGCCGAATACAGGCCGCTGAACATGACCGCGTAGGTCCCGGGAAAGGCGGCGAAGGTCACGCCGCCGGCGGTCAGAAGCCAGACCTCGTTGCCGTCCCAGAAAGGCCCGGCGGCGTTGAGCATCACGCGCTTATCGCGTTCGCTTTTGGCCAGAAAAGGGGCGAGCGTTCCCATGCCCAGATCGTAGCCGTCGAGCACGAAGTAGACCGCCCACAGGACGCCCCAGAGGATGAACCAGGTTGTTTCCAGCATCTCGCGCTCCTTATCTTCCGGCCGGGGCCGGGGCTGACTGCGGGCCCTTGCGGGCGAACTTGGCCAGAAGGAAGATGTCGAGCCCGGCCAGCAAGGCGTACATCAGGAAAAAGGCGACCAGCGAGACGGCCGCCTGGGACACGGCGATGGGCGAGACCGCGTCGGCCGTGCGCATCACCCCGTAGACGATCCAGGGCTGACGGCCGACCTCGGTGACCGCCCAGCCCGCCTGGATGGCGAGGTAGGGCAGCGGCAGGCACCACAGCAGGAACCGCATGAATTGCGGGTTCTGTTCGATGGTCCCCCGTTTCAGCCAGGCGTAGCCGAGCAGGGCCAGGAAAAAGAACCCCAGGCCGATCATGAGCCTGAACATGACGAAAGTCAGGGTCACCGGCGGACGGTCGGCCTTGGGAAAATCCTTCAAGCCCTTCACTTCCGCGTTCGGATCGTGGTAGGCCAGCATGGACAGGCCGCCGGGAATGGGCAGGATTTCGACGCTGTTGCGTTCGTTCTCCGGGTCCGGAATGGCGAAGATGTACTGCGGCGCGTTCTTCTTGGTGTTCCAGTGCGATTCCATGGCCGCGAGCTTAGCCGGCTGGTACTTGGCCACTTCCGCGCCGTGCATGTGCCCCTGCACGACCACGACCAGGGCGAAGAGCAGCGCGAAGACCGAGGCCAGGCCGAAGGATTTCTTGAAGAACGCCGCGTCGTTGCCGCGCAGCAGATGCCAGCAGCTCACGGCCATCACGAACAGGCCGGCCAGGACGTAGGCGGCGCTCACGGTATGGAAGAAGCTGCTCCAGCCCAAATCCTGGGAGATGACCGCGAAAAAGTCGGTCAGCTCGGCCCGGCCGTTACGCAGGACGTAGCCGACCGGATGCTGCATCCAGGCGTTGGCCTGCAAAATCCAGAAGGCCGAAACGGTGGAGGCGCCGGCCACCAGCCAGATGGCCGTGGCGTGCATCTTGGGCGACAGCTTTTCCCAGCCGAAGACCCAGACGCCGATGAAGGTCGATTCCAGGAAAAAGGCCACCGTGGCCTCGACCGCCAAAAGCGAGCCGAACACGTCGCCCACGTAGGCCGAATAGCGCGACCAGTTGGTGCCGAACTGGAATTCCAGGGTGATGCCGGTGACGATGCCGAGCGCGAAGTTGATCAGAAAGAGCTTGCCCCAGAACTTGGCCATGCGTTTGTAGGTTTCGTCCCCGGTTTTGACGTACCTGGTTTCCATGATCGCCACCAGGACCGACAGTCCCAGGGTCAGCGGCACGAAAATAAAGTGCACGATGGTGGCGAAGGCGAACTGCAGCCTCGATAGCATCAGCACGTCCATAGGCAGCCTCCTGTTCGGTCTTTACACGATTGGCCGCGCCGCGTGCGTCTAACGCCGGGCGGCGGCGGGTATGTTATCCGGCGAAGGTCCATCGCCGTTTGGGGCCGCTGCGCCGGTTTCCTTGCCCGCCAGGGAGGCGAAGCTCACGCCGCCCAGGGACCGGCGCAACGCGTCCCTGGCCTTGGCCCAGACCGGATGCACCGGGCAGGTCAGCGAACGGGCGCAGGCCGTGCGCGACTCCAGGCAGTCGTTTAAGATGATCTCGCCCTCCACCGCCTCCAGGACTTCGAGCAGCGAGATTTCCCCCGGCGCCCGCCCCAGGCGGTAGCCGCCGCGCGCGCCCTGGCTGATGGCCAAAAGCCCGGCCTTGGACAACTCCTGGGCGATCTTGCCCAGAAAATGATGCGGGATGCCCATGGCCTCGCAAATCTCCCGGCGGCTGACCGCCTCGTCCCGGTCCAGGGCGGAAAGATACAGCACGCACCGGATGGCGTATTCCCCGGCGCGGGTCAGGCGCATATACGCCTCCGGGGAACGGGCGCCGGCGAAGCGCGCCTGCGGCGGCCACAGGGGCGAGGCCCCTTGGGAATCCCTTTTCCGATGCTTCCGGAATGGTTATTTTGCAAGCGGCCCTCTTTGCGTCCGGTCAAAAGGCGACAAATAAGATAAATTTCCTCCTGATTGATTTGCGCGCGGGTGTCAAGAAATTTTTCCCGGCCGGGCAAACTTTACCGGACGGCCGCATATGGTGTACGTGGACCGGGCCGCGAGCGACGGACGGACGAACAGGGGGGTATTTGTGGAAAAAATCCTGGTTTTGGGCGTGGGCAACATCCTGATGACCGACGACGGAGTGGGGGTGCACGCGGCCCTGGAGCTGGCCAAGGAATCCTGGCCGCCGAACGTGACCATCCTGGAGGGCGGCACCTTCACCCAGGACATCTATTACCTGTTCATGGAATACGACCAATTGCTCGTGCTCGACTGCGTCCGGGCCAAACACCCGCCCGGCGCGATCTACCGGCTCACCGAGGACGACATCAAACAGAACCGGGAACAGCGCATGTCCGTGCACGACATCGACCTGATCGATTCGCTGCGCATGGCGGAAATGGCCGGCAAGCGCCCGGACATGGTGGTCATCGGCATCGAACCCGAAGCCATGGGCTGGGGCATGGAAATGACCGAGACCCTCAAAGCCAAATTCCCGAACTTCCTGGAGCACGCCCGCAAGGAAATCCGGGCCATGGTCGAGCGGGCGGAGCGGGCGGGGGATGGGAAAAGAGAATCCGGGGAGAAACCCCTTTTGCAGCGGGAAGACGCTTCGAAGCGGAGAGTATGAAAAGAAGACTTTTCTACTCTCCGCGCTTGAACAAAAGGGCGTTCTCCCCGGACCCCTCTTCCCCAAAAAACTTTCAAGTTTTGGGCTGTTCTGGTGAAGAAACCTCAGGTCGGCATTGTAAGTTCCTATTTCATCATGCTACGAGAAATCCTACTGTCCTCTAAGCGGGGGCCGGGGGCGGCAGCCCCCTGGGAAAAAAGAGTGGTTCTGGTTTTCGATTTCCAAACATGAAGACCGGAAGCAGTGGGCTTGAGCCGGGACAGCCCCAAACTTGAAAGTTTTTTAGGAGATGCGGGTTTGGGGGAAGAACCTTTTTTTAAAAAAGGTTCTTCCCCCAAACCCGCATTGAAATACGCTCCGTCCTCGCGCTAGCCGCCGGTTTCGGCGAAGGCCTGACAGACGTTTTTGCCCAGGCGTTTGGCCTGATACATGGCCTGGTCCGCTTTTTTCACCAAATCCTCGACGCTGTCCCCGTCGTCCGGGTAGAGGCTCACGCCCACACTCGCTCCGACCAGGCAGGCGCGGTCCTTTTCCAGGCAGGGCCGGTGCACGTCCTCGATGATGCCCCGGGCGACGGCCAAGGCCATGTCGTGGCTTTCCATATTCCACAAGACGGCGAAGAATTCGTCGCCGCCGATGCGGGCCAGGAAGTCCGATTTGCGCAACCGGCCGGTCAGCCGCCCGGCGATTTCGCGCAGCACCTCGTCTCCGGCCTGGTGGCCGAAGTGGTCGTTGACGTCCTTGAAGTCGTCCAGATCGATGTAGAGCATGGCCAGAGGCGTCTGCGTGCGCTTGGCCTGGGCCAGCATGTGCTCGGCCTCGGTGCGGAAAAAATTGCGGTTGGGCAGCCCGGTGAGTTCGTCGTGGGTGGCGCGTTTTTTGAGTTCCAGCTCGCGCCGCTTGATTTCGGTGACGTCCTCGGTCAACCCTTCCAGGCAGGCCACGGCGCCGTTTTCGTCCCGCACGGCCCTGGCCGAGATCGACACCCAGGCGACGTCCCCGCCCTTCTTGCGGATCTGGCATTCGAAGCCGGTGACCGCGCCGTTTTCCTGCAATTCCCCGATAAACCGGCGGCGCTCGCCCGGGTCGAGGTAGGCGGCTTCGAGATTGCCGCCCAGGGCCTCCACCATCTCCGGCGTCGAGCCGTAGCCGAAGATGCGGGCCATGGCGGCGTTGGCCTTGAGAATGCGGCCGTCAGGGGTGGTCTGGAAGATGCCTTCCACGGCGTTCTCGAAGATGGTGCGGTAGGTGGCCTCGGCCTGGCGCAGGGCGCGTTCCAGTTCGATGTCGCGGGTGACGTCGGCGGCGCTCACGAACACGAGTCCCGGTCCGGCCATGGCCAGGGTGACGTTCCAGACGCGGCCGAAGGCGGCGTGGCCGAAAAATTGCGCCGGTCCCCGTTCCTGGCGTCCGGCCTGGGACTCCAGGTTCATCAGATCCTGCTCGCCCCAGGCGTGGCCGAAGCCGGCCTCGTCGCGGCCGCCGGCGAGAAGTCCCAGGTCCATGGCCGCCTTGTTGGCCAGCACGATCCGCCGGTCGGCGCGCGCGAGCAGCATGGCCGGATAGGGCAGGCTGTGCAGCACGGTTTCGCTCAAATGCCGCTGGGCGAGCAGTTCCCGACGGTGTTTGACCGTCTCGCCGCATTCCGCCAGGCCGCGCACCAGCTCGTCGATATCGAGCGGCTTGCAGGCGTAGCGGGTGATGCCGAGGTCGATGGCCTGCTTGAGATAGTCGGAGTCGTCAAAGGCCGAGCTCACGATGATCGGAATATCGGCGCGCATGCTCCGGATGGTCCGGGCCATTTCCAGGCCGCTGACGTGCGGCATGCGGATGTCGGTGACCACGACGTCCGGGGCGAAGCGGGCGAAGGCGTAAAGCCCTTCGCGGCCGTCGCGGGCCAGGTGGTGGGCCGCCAGCTTCGGGCCGACGCCATGCTCGAAAATCATGCGGGCCGCGGGATCGTCGTCGACAAAAAGAACCCTCAGATCGTCAACGCGCGGCGATGCGGGCTCCTGCCCGGCGCGGCCGCTAGGTGACAAAGCCGAAGAAGTTGTTGGAGGCGATAAGGGCGTCATAATAATTTTTCGCTGTCGTGATCTGCCCAAGTTCCAGTTGCGCGATGATCCGCTCGACGTTTTTCCAGTCCGCCGCCTCGAAGGCCAGGACCAGCTCCAGCCAGACGGCCAGGTCGTTTTTGCCTCCGGACAGGGCGGTTTTCACGTCCTCGTCGAGAGGCAGGCGGCTTAGGATATTGTCCATGGGCGTGGACAGCATGGTGTCCAGGAGGGAAAAAAGGCCCAGAAGATAGAGATTGCTCGGGTTCGCGGCCCGGGCGAGACTGCTTTGGGCGCAATTTTCCAGGAACAGTCCCCGAATCAGGGCCGTGTGGAGCAGTTCCTTGGTCTTTTTGGGTGGCAGGATGTCGGTCAGGATGAGCAGCCTAAGCCAATTGCGCAGATGCTTCCAGCCGAGCAGGACGATGGCGTGGCGGATGGATTCGATCTTGACCGGTTGCCCGAAGTGGGCGGAATTCAGGTAGGACAACAGCCGGTAAGTGATTGCGGCGTCGGCCTGGATGGTCTGGGTCAGGGCGGCGAAGTCCGGATCTTCCTCTTCGATGGTCTTAAGCAGGTTGAAGCGCGAAATTTCGCTCGAAGACAGCTTGCGGCCCGGGACGATCTCCGGCTTTTCGAAATAAAACCCCTGGAACAGGGAGAAACCGTTTTTCTTGGCCGTCTCGAGCACGGTTTCGTCCTCGACCCGCTTGGCCAGATAGATCCCGCCGAAAGCGCCGTTTTCGGCCACCGGAAGATCGCATTTGCCCGAGAGCGCGTCGACCACGGCGATGTCGGTCAGTTCGGCCAGGCCCGGGGTGGCGAAGCGGCCGCAGGGGCATTCCACGGCCAGCATGTAGCCGTCGGCCTTCAACCGCCGGATGGCCGCCATCACCGCGGGCTCGAACGCGCCCGACTCCGTCACCTTGAGAACGGAATTGCCCGGCGCCAGGGCGTAATGGGATTCGTCCAGGATCGATTGGGCGGTGAAATTGATGATGACCTTGCCCGAAAAATTGTCCAGACGGTGGATCTGATTGGAATAGTTGACGATAACGTCGAAGGTCGCCTTGTCCTCCTTGGCGAAGGAGGCCGTCCTGGCGTCGAAACCGTGCCGGTACAGAAGTTCGTGTCCCCACAAATTCTGGGCCGCGTCGAAGATCGGCTGCCTGGCGAAGAAGGTTTCGGCGTAATAATTAGAGTTCATGATAGCCGGTCCGCACAAGGGCCGCCGTCGGCCATTTGATTTCGCGATCGCCCTGATCGGCGCCTTCCGCGATGTGTTCGTATATTATCTCTTCGGAAAAAACAATTCAAGCGCCCCGGCGCGCCGCGATCCGGCGAAGAAATTCCAGGACCGAGGGCAGGACGCGCCGGGCCACCTCCTCGGTTCCGGCCGCGTTCGGATGCAGGCCGTCGGACTGGTTGAGTCCCGGCGCGTCGGCCACGCCCTCCAGGAAAAAAGGATAGAAGACCATGCCGTGCTTCTGCGCCAGCCTGGAAAAGAGCGCCGCGAACTCCCGGCCGTAGTCCGGCCCCATGTTCATGATGGCCTTCATGCCCACCAGCATGACCGGCGCGCCCCTGGCCGCAAGCCTGTCTATGATCGCCTCCAGGTTGGCCTCGATCATGTCCGTGGGCAGGCCGCGCAGGCCGTCGTTGGCCCCGAGTTCCAGGATCACCCCGTCCGGGGTTCCCGGGATCGACCAGTCGAGCCGCTCCAGGCCCCCGGCCGTGGTGTCGCCCGAGACCCCGGCGTTGTCCACGGACACGGCAAACCCCTTGGCCCGCAGGAGCCGCTCCAGGCAGGCCGGAAAGGCCTGGTCCGCGCGCAGCCCGAATCCGGCGGTCAGGCTGTCGCCGAAGGCCGTCAGATGGATCTCGCGGCCCGGGTCCGGCCCGGCCGCGCAAGGCGCCGGGCTCACGAGCGTCCCCAGGGCGAGCGCGGCGAACGCGGCGGCCGCCCGCCGGAGCGCTTGTCTTTTATGACCGGGAGCGCGAAAATGAAGACATTTTCCGCTCCCATTGATAACCGGGCCATGATACAATGCGTCCATCCGTTGCGATTAAGGTGCGTCATGCTCGAACTGATCGACATCAGGGTAAGATTACAAAGCAAGGCCGGGGCGGTCAACATCCTGCGCGGGACCACGGTCGCGGCCCAGGCCGGACAGAGCGTGGCCGTGACCGGCCGGTCGGGCTCGGGCAAGACCACCCTGCTTATGGTCGCGGCCGGGCTGTTGCGGCCGGACTCCGGGCGGGTGCTGGCGCTGGGCGAGGACCTGACGCGCAAAAGCGAGGACGAACTGGCCGCCTTCCGCCGCCGCCGCGTGGGCGTCGTGTTCCAGTCCTTCCACCTGCTGCCCAACATGACCGCCCTGGAAAACGCCGCCCTGCCGCTGGAATTCGCCGGACGCGCCGACGCCCTGGACGCGGCCGGGGCCGCCCTGGCCAGGCTTGGGCTCGGCGAGCGCCTGCACCACTATCCCGGGGAACTCTCCGGCGGCGAGCAGCAGCGCGCCGCCATCGCCCGGGCCTTCGCCGCCTCGCCCTCGATCATCCTGGCCGACGAACCCACCGGCAACCTGGACTCGGCCACCGGCGCGGACGTCGCCGACACGCTTTTTTCCCTGTGCGCCGAAAAAAACACCTGCCTGCTCCTGGTCACCCATGACGCCTCCCTGGCCGCGCGCTGCGACCGCCGGGTGGTCCTGGCCGACGGGCTGGTCGTCGAGGCGGCGGGGTAGCTCGCCAATACGGGGAAGAGGACGCGCGGCGATGAGCGCGGCATTTTATCACTATACCCGAACGCGGAAATTCTTATGAGCTTTTGGGACATGCTTTGCCTGGCCGCGCGCCTGGCCCGGCGGGAACTGCGCGGAGGCGCGAGCGGTTTCGGGGTCTTCATCGCCTGCCTGGCGCTCGGCGTGGCCGCCACCGCCTCGGTGCTCGGCCTGTCGCGCTCGGTCATGGACGGACTGACCGCCGAGGCCGAAACCATCCTCGGCGCGGACCTGGAAGTGAGCCTCTCCTCGCGCCCGGCGCTCCCCGCCCTGGTCGGCCTGCTCGCCGCCAGGGGAACGCTCTCCCAATCCGTCGAGGCCCGGGTCATGGCCGCCCCGGACCAAAGGGACGCCCGGCCGGCCGCCCCCGCTCCGGGCCGGGCTCCGGCCGCGCTCG
>JADFXV010000053.1 GCA_015233395.1 Desulfovibrionaceae bacterium | reverse complement strand
CGGCAACGCCGGGAATCTTCTTGCGCTCGTTCATGACCGCCTCCATCGTTGAAGATGGAGATAAATTAACATAAATTACAGCAAGTTGAAAGACAAATTATGCTGTTTTGCCGTGCAGGGGTCTCAAGTTGGTAAATTGTAAAATTTCCCCTTGGCAGTGCACACTGCGATGTGTATTATATAATCATGAACAGCGCGGAACTTATAAAAATGCTCGAAGCGGCCGGGTTTGAAGTGGTGAGCGTTCGCGGCAGCCATCACAAGCTGCGTCACCCTGACGGCCGCACGACCATTGTCCCGCATCCAAAGAAGGACTTGGGCGTGGGACTGGTAAACAAGATTCTGCGCAAGGACGCCAAGCTAAAATAAGGGGGTGGGGTATGTATTTCCCTGTTGCAATTTTTATCGAGGAGGGGAAGGCCTACGGAGCCACATTGCCGGACATCCCGGGGTGTAATACCGCAGGGGACACGCTGGAGGAGGCCCTGGGAAATGTCCAGGAAGCCGTTGAGCTTTCTCTGGAGGATGCCACGGGAAAGCCTCGTCCTTCGAGCCTGGAGGCCTACCGGAGCGATCCGGTTTACCGGGATGCGACCTGGGCCATGGTCAATTTGGATCTCGGATTCATGGATTCGCGCACGGTCAGGGTCAACATCACCCTCCCGGCCGGAACGCTCGAAGAGATCGACCGCACCGCAAAAGGCCGTGGCCTCACCCGGTCGGCCTTTCTGGTTCGGGCGGCGCGGCATGAGATGGCTGCGGGGTGATCAGGGTCAATTTGTTCCCGACTTGATGACTCGGATGATCGCTTCTTCGGTCAATCCGGTGACAGCCGAGATTTCTCCCGTGGTTATTCCCTTGGCTGATAAGATTTGGACCGCCAGCTGCCTACAGGCAGTCCAGATCGCGCGTTGCGTCGGCATGGATTCAAACTTTCCACCGCAATGCAACGCGATCACCATGGCAATCTCTGGCCCTACCAGATCGACAAGCTCCCTGGCCGTCATTTCGCTTTTTTTGTTTCTTTCGGTCCAAACATCAGCCTGTAATTCCGCTCCGAGTCCTCTTCCGTGAACGGCTGGCCCTTGTCATCAAAGCCCGGGGGGAAGTTCATGCGATCCTGGAGCGACTTGGGGACTTTTTTCCCCTCACCGCGATCCAGAATTGCTTGATATGCATCCAGCCTCTTGAGTCCATCGGGGTCGCCACCGCTTCTGATTACTTTCGCACTCATTATTTCACCTCTCCCATCTCGAAATTAAATCGACCACCTTCGAATTCCTGGAAGCTGGAGATGTAAAATTTCGACCCAGGCCTGAAAAGAGCCTCTTTCTGCTGGGGCCTCTTGGAAAGCATGTCGATCTTCTTCGCTCCTCCTTGGCTTTGAATCACCATCGTGTGTGGCCCGTCGAATTCGCACCCGCGTTCGTAGCTCGTGCTTAAAAAAGCCTCCTCGACGATGACCTTCTTCTCCGGGTCAGTGGCCACGGCTGCGGCGAGGTACCGCTGCAGCACGTCCGGAGGCAATTCCGCTCCCCGGCAGACCTCGCCTGTGTACCCGGGCAGTTTCTCCAGTCCCTGCGTTGTCAGAGCGCTTAACGCATACGCTCCTTCCCTCTTCTCCGGGGAGACGGCTTCCAGATCGCCCCGAAGTTGAGAATTTATGGCCGAAAAAATTTCACCGGAGTACGACCGGATTGCGCCAGCTTCTTCCGGGCTTAGCCCCAATTTCGACACGTCGCCGATCCTCTCTTTCACCGCCCTGAACTCCCTCGCCAATGAAGGGAGATCGCGGGAACCAAGTAGCGCGTCCGCCTCCTTCGTGGCCATGGAATATTTCTCTGCCCCCATCCCTTTGAGAGCCACGAAAGTTAGGCCTTTTTCGCTTCTAATATAAAGATTTTTCTCGACTTTTTCAAGGTCTGGTTTGACGATTTCAGCAGATGGCGCAGGGACAGGCCCAGAAGATCCAGGGCGTGGCTTGGGCGCAGGAATTTCCCCCAGGAGCTCCCTGATCGGCCTTAGCCGGCCCGCGTCGTCAACCAGATCCTTGAACTGCACCTTGCCCTCGTCGTAGAGCTTAAACCGGCCCGGGCCCAAGACGTTTTTCTGAAAATGGCCATCTTGCTCGGAAAACCAGCTTGCATAGTCTCCCTTGTGGAATCCCACTTCCAGAATCGTACGCCGGCCGCCGGCGTCGATGTTCTCCGGTGTGCGATGGGTATATGGCCGCGTCGCCTCCTCGATCTCATTCAGCGGGATGCCGAGGTCACGAAAGGATTTGGTCACGGGCAGCAAGGAGCAGCGGCAGCGGGGATGAAGCGGTATCGGCGGATGGTCCTCATCGACTCCATAAATTTCGCCGTCGAGCGCTGCGCAACGGAGGCATGTCCCTGTCCCTGAAGCCATGCTCCCCGACTCCAGGACGGCGCACCACTTCATCCCCTTCACGATGTCGGCGTTTGCCTTGTAGACGGCCTCCTGCGTGCCGACGTTGATATTTTGGACATACGTTCGGGCCAGGGTGATCGCATCGGCCCTGGCCAGGTTCAGGCCATTTTCAAGCCGCCGGGTGATGGCCGGATAGCCTTCGCCCAGGATCATGCCTTGGGCGGCTTCGGTTTGAATTCTGGTTTTCAGTTCGTAACCGAACGTCTCGTCAACCCATCCGGCAAGGTTCCTTCCGCCGATGGGCGTATCCACGATTATCGCGCGCATTTGCTCTGGCGTGATGGTTACGTTTTTGATCGGCAGCCGCTGGCCTAGCGAGAGGATGTCCTGGTGCTCATGCAGGGCCAGGAACCCGGCTGTTTGGGCAAGTTCTCCGATATGGCCGGTCAACTGCTCCCGGATCGATCCGGTCATCCTGTACGTTTCTTCCAGCAGGGCCAGGGCTCGGGCCTCGGAAAGAGTGACTTCTTCCTGGCCAATGGTTTCCATGTCAATTTTTTTCAGTATCGACCGCCTGGCCCCGTTGTAAGCCTTGAGCATGACCGCAAGCTGATCGTCTTCATATCGGTCCAGGGCGTAACGAAACTGGACGATTCGGGCGAGGAAATACAGGTCGAGGTCGGGTCTGCTTGTCATGGCGTTTCTTGACTTCCTCGATTTTTTCCTAGACTTTCCCGCAATGGAATTTGGCCTATTTTTTCTCAACCCCAGCCAGGAAGAACTCCGCAAGATCGCTTTCAATCGGCGACTTCGGCGGGCGCTGGCGCTGACTCCGGATTCTCCGGAAGTTCAGCCTCCGGCGCGGCCTGATTCGCAGGATCAAAGCCAATCTCTCCCGGGGCAAGTCCCGAGTCCGGAAGAATAGCCTCCGGCGCGGCCAGGCCCTCCGGACGTGCGCGAATTTCTTCCGGGATGGGATTCCCTTGGACCTCTTGCGCCACGATCTGCGCGATGCCATTTTCGTAGGCTACAGCCAATTCCGGGGACGCGGGGTACCTGAAAACGATCAACGCCGGATTCGGAAGCCTGTGCCGCTCTCCCGGCGTAAAAGTCCCGAACTGATTCAGCGGCACGATGACCGGGTAAAACTGCCCTTGTTCATTTTTCTGCAAATGCAAGATTGCCGGGTCGGAAACATAGGGTTTCCCCTTGTCGACTCCTGTTCGGCCGATGATGGTTTGGTAGTTCGACATGAGAAAGCAAGTCACAACTCTTTTCATTTCAGTTTGCATAAAACATCTCCATGATTTGCGTTATTTTATTGTATTCCTTTTCCCAGACGACGTTTTCCAGCGTCCGGATAATCGAGTGTTGCGATGCCTCAAGCTCGACTTCACGCTGGGCGGTGCCAAGTTCGTAGTCGGTGGCATTGCTGTAAAGCGGCGCGAAAAGAAGCTCGCAAGCCTCGTGGAAGGCGCTTCGGCGTACCCGGTCCTCCGTTGGTGGTTCGCCCCATGTCTCGGCCAGGCGCAATCGCGCGATCCGCGCCTTGTAATTCGTCGAGCATTCCGCGTGAGATCCTGGAAGGTCCATATGGTCAAATTCGACCATCCAGCCGACTAGGCCGAAAATTCCGATCCACTTCTTTGCCTCGGATTGGAACGCCTCAAAATGCGCGGCGGTCGTCTGGAACTCTTCGGGCTCTTTCGTCGCATCACCCATTTTTCACCTCTGAAATTTCAGCTTCCCCATGCGCCTTGCAAATCGCCTTGTAATGCCCCATCGCCTCGCGGACGTAATGCCGCAGGAAGTGGAACACGAAGTAGGCCGCGCCCGCCGCGTCATCGGCCCAAATCCAGTTAACTCCGTACCGGCAAGAAAAGGCCGTCATGCTTTGCAGGACCGCGTGGGGCTTGGCCTGGCTGCGGTAGTCGTGGGCTCGGATTTGGGCCAGGCTGCCCTCGATGACCACGGCGAAGGCCTCAAGCCCGCGCGACCGGCGCAACTCACGCTCGAACCGCTCCCGCTCCCAGGTCAGCGAGGCCACCAAATCTGGCAGGCTCTTGCGTTCGACGGCGCAATGGTTTTCAAGACCGACCGGCGCATAATCGCCAACCTCAAGCGCCCCGGACTCAATCGTGGCCCCGTAGCGCGTGAAGTCGAGCGGGGCTTGCTCGCGGCTGTCGCAGATGATTTTCATTGCTTCATCCACGCGGGCTTGATCCCGGTGCGCAGCGCCTCAAGAACGTCCCGGGCGCGTTGCGCGCTGATCTCGTGCTTCTGCGCGTCCCAATCCTCCATCGGCTCTGGTGAGGTCTGGCCGGCCATGCATAGCGCCTCGGACTCTTTCAGCGCCGCATGGGCTTCCCGAATTTGCTTGATGACCGGGAAGTAATTCGAGTCCGCGTTGGCTTTCATCGCCGCGGACTCGAATTGCCCCATGGTCATATCCCGGCAGGCCACGGCGTAATCCTCGGCCAGGATATCCAGCACGCCGATCTGCTTCGACCTCGGATGGTGCAGCGCGATCCGCCCGAGGACTTTGAGTACTCCGGATTTGTCTGGCTTGAGAAAGTTCATGGCGTTGCTGCCTCCTGGGTTTCTTTGCGTATCCTGGCCGCGATGTCGCTGATCGGATCATCCGGCGAAGCCCTGGCCGAAGGCATCGGATCCAGCCACATCCGGGAGCGGATACATTTCGACAATTTTGGCGTAAATCGGTAGTTTTCTCTAGTCCAATCAGGTAGTTGCGTCCTAACGAGGAGGTCGTCCAGGACAGTGGCAAGTCCTGGCCATTCTCGATCCGCGATGGATTTCCGGTGGGCTTGCATGGCTGCGGTCCGGTCTTGGCGCGGTTCGGGGTAGGCGTCGAAAATCTGCTGGAGTTCGAGCGGGAAGTCCTCGGCGCACTGGATCGGGTGCGCCGGCCTCTCGATTTTTTTCGCTTGAAAATTCTTCTCCTGACACACACCTTCTTCGGCTGCTCCTGGGGGAAGAAAAGAGGGGTGTGTGAGATAAGAAATATTAACTTCTGGAACTGGAACTGGAACTGGAACTGGAAGAGGGGGTGTGAGGTTTTCCGGAGAATCACCGGAGAAACCATTTGTCGACCCTGTTTGGCGCTTCTTTTGATAGCTCTCTTTCTTGCGTAACCTATCGCCTTTTTTTATTTTTTCTTCCCGGTTCATTCGGCGGCAAATGAGTTTTATTTTTTCCGGAGAATCGACGGAGAATTTTGTGAGGTCTTCGGAGAAATCGCCGATTTTCTCCGAAAAAATGTAGGTCAAAATTCGGAGGGCGTTGGGCCGGTCGACGCCAAAAAGTCGCGCCCATTGATCGAGGTTGAACTCGACCGAACCCAGCGAATCGGATGTCCACGCCTTCGCGCAAAATCGAATCCAGGCGCCCTCGATTTCAAGGGGATGCTCCTGGAGATCGGCAAGCCAATCCTTGGCGTAGAAGAGGAAGGCCGGGTTCTTGTTCACGACGCATCCCCACCTTTTATATCAAAAATTGAAAGATTTCTCTTGACAAGAAACTTGCATTTATTTACAAAAGAGCCATGAAGACGATCGCAATGTCCACGAAGGCCATCCGGCAGATGAAGAAGCTGGGGAAATCCGAGCAGGCCGCGATTTACCAGGCCCTGCGCACGATGGCTGCCGAGTGGCCGAATGCGCGCGGAGTGAAAGCCCTGGTTGGTCGCCATGACTACCGGCTGCGGTTGGGCGAATTGCGAGTGATCTTCGAGGTTGAAGGAGAAGAAATTTTTATCACGGAGGTTTTGAGGAGAAATGAGCGCACGTACCATTAAGCCCCAGGTCTTGGAGCATGACGGAGAGCCGATGTTTGTTGTGCTCCCTTGGATCGAATACAAGCGGCTCACCGAAAAAGAGGATGATCGGGTTCGCATCCCGCTGGATGTGGCCGAAATCGCAACCATGGAGGATAAAAGCCTCATCCGGGCCTGGCGTGAACACCTCAATTTTACCCAAGGGGAAGTCGCAAGCCGCATCGGGGTTTCGCGCGCCGCGTTCGCGCAGATGGAAGCCAAGGGAGGGAAGCCGCGCCGGGCGACCCTGACCAAGATCGCGCAGGCCCTGGGCGTGAAGGTCGAGCAGCTCGCGGAATAGGCTCGGGAGCGCATTACCGGTGCTCCCCGGTGATAACCCCCTGGCTCAACGCCAGGTCGAAATCGTCAACCGCAGCCTTGAACTTGTCAGCCCGGCGCCTGAATTCCTCTCCGGCCTCATGCACGTCCTGGGCGAGTCGGCGCAGGTAACGAATGGCCTGGCGAATGTCGGCCTTGGTGTACCGCCGCTTGCGCGAGCCTGGGAGGGCCAGGGGAAGCGTCACGGGGTCACGAAGAAAGGCGGCGTCTCTAGGCATATCTCACCCCCAAGGATCCATGAGCGGTTGCAAAATTTGAGTCGTCAAATCGTGACCGCAAACCGCCTCGATGCGATGGCCTTGGAATGGGCAAAGGTCGACATGAGGATCGATCGTGGCCAGCGGCGCAGGGTCTTTAGCGCGGCGTTGTTCGGGATGACGGTCTTTGTAGGCGTCGACATTGCAGCGCTGTGAGCAATATTTCGATCGCGGACTGCGAGTTTGATATGACTTGCCGCACTGGCAGCACGTTTTGTCGATCAGCTTGGCTTGATATGCTGGGGCCGCAGGCAATATCGCGGGCGTCTTGATCGTGGTCGTCGGTGAGACAATCCCCTTCGCCGCGCGCAGCTCGTCCTGGATGATTTCCCGGCACGACGAACAAATTCCCGCCCGTAGGACGGCCTTCGGTCCGTGGCCGCAGATCGTGCATTTTCCGAGTGGCATGACTGATCCCCCTCAAGTATATTAAAATAGGGGTGCATAATTTCCCCCTATTTTCCCCGAAAGTTCCCCCAGATATCTCTTGCTTCAAGGACTCCAGGCTGTACCATCGTCATCAATCCAGGCCTCGTCAGGATTTGAGGCAGCGCCAAGGCCACACACGCGCGGATGATTTCGGAGGCTGATTTGTCCAGGTCCGTCATCGCAAACCGTAAATTTCTCGCCTCCAGGTCGGGGAGGTCGGTCTTGAATTCATTGTCCTTCCCCACGCGATTATGCCTCGTACAAGCTGCTTGGTTCACACGCCGCGTGCTTCTCCCGAAACGCTACCTCGTAAGCACTCATGCGCCATCCTTTATTTCCGCCCCTCCTCCCGGTATGGTGTCGGTGCGACCCAAACCCCATCCGAGAGGAGAGGCGAAATGTTTGAATTCGATGTCGTCGTTGTTACCGGCAGTGATCCGCATGATGTTTCCGATAAAACGCTTTCCCTTCTCAATGATCTTGGGGAAAAAGGATGGGAGCCGATCACCATCACCCCGCTTGAGTTTACCCCGGAGATTAAGTTCACATCCTCCAAGGGCCACATCCCGCCATCAACTAAGCTCGAATCATTTCGGACAACTGCGCTTCAAATGCTCCTGCGGAAACCCGCTTGAGGAACTGGGCAAAACGCATGGGGGACTCTTCCCCCAAAAGAGGCATGACGTAGGTCGGAAACTCCAGCAGGCGGCGGATCGCCCGCAGCTCCTCCAGGATCAACATGAGGGGGTTATCAGCGGCCATGTCGGCTATGGCCACCTTGGACTCGGCGATGGTTTCAAGCAGTTGGGAGTTGTCACCCCTGGTCTCAACGGTGATTTTGTCCATGTCTCACTCCTTTTCGTATTCCCGGCGGACGCTGGGTTGGCGTAGATGTGAAGAGCCTGGGACGCATTGTCGAGCAGCCTCCCGATAAGGCCGAAAATCGCGCCCAGGGCGGCGAACGGAAGGGCTGCTACGGCGCAGATGAAACCCAGGGTGATGAGTATGGCTCTCACGCCGCCTCCTCGGGGTTTGCGTCGGCCGGCGCGGCCACGGGCTGGCCGTGCTCGAGTGAAAATATGTCTGGGCGCAGACTTTCTTTGGGCACACCGGCGCGGGTCTCCAGCTTCACGGCCAGGGCGGCCGAAGGCTTTACCCTTCCCCGAAGGACAGCATTCAAATGCTGAGGAGTTATTCCGAGCTCACGGGCTAAAGAAATTTTACTTGTGTTCATGGGGCGACACTAAACAAAAAATGTTTGTAAGTCAAGGGAACTAAATAAGCCTAGATAATTGCCATTTGGGGGGGTCTCATGCGAGAAAATGAAAATATGAAAGACAGCACCATGCAAACATTTTTTTCAATTAATTTGAAAGAGTTACTGAAAAAAAATAATCTCGCTCAAAAAGATTTTGCGGCAGGCATAGGCGCCACCGCGGAGCACGTGAATGCCGTATTGAGTGGTAGAGTTAACCTTAGTACAAACTTCATAAAAAAGACGGCAAAATATTTTAAAATAAATGAAATGGATTTATTTACCTTAACTTATGATGCATCTGATGCATCTGAACTATTGAAAACATTTGAAGATGATGAATATGAACAGTCTGCACCACACTTGAAAGAAAGTGTAATAGTAAAAATCCCATATGAAGATGCAGAACTTTCAATGGGAGGTGGTGCATATGTCACTAGAACTCTAATTAAAAATTATCTTGGATTTAGGCTTGATTGGCTGCAAAGCAAGGGAAAGCCAAATTCAATGGCAGTATTTAGAGCGTCGGGTGATTCAATGGAGCCAACCATACCAGACCCATCAATCGTTTTAATAGATAAAACGCAAAAAACGCCAATAGACGGCAAAATATATTTTATAGTTTACGGTGATGCAATATTTTTGAAAAGATTAAAATTAGATAAAAATACAGGAAGAGTGTCACACTATATATCTGATGGATTAAATGGATATGAACATGAAATAAGAGAAGGTGAACATTTTGAAATAATAGGAAGGGCTCTTTGGTTTGCATCCGAATTATAAATTTGGAGAAGTTATGAAAATTATTGTTATATTTTCATCAATGTTGCTCCTGGCATTTCACGGAATAGCATTTGCAGGAATTGCTGATTTTAATAGTGATGTGGAGAGAATCGCCGCCGCTGTTGAAGTGGGGGTGCGGCATGAAAGATTCAATGAATTACTTGCCGACGCACAGGCTGACGGAAGAGTACATTGTGGGACAATGGAGGCCGGCCAAAAAAGTGGCAGTTATTATTGTTTGGCGTTTTGGTACTTCAAGGCGGCGGCATTGAGCTGGGGCTATGGAAATTCCAATGAATTATTGGCTACGGGCATGGAAAAAGTTAAAATTGCAAGAGAGAAGCATGAGAAGACAAAAAAATAATGAATGAATTAGAACAAAAGGCCTATTTCGAAGGGCTTGAGAAAAGAATCCAGGAAGAAATCAATGGAATAAAGAGAGATTACCCTTTTTTAGACAATAATCCTTACAAACAAAGGAATATGAGTAGGGCAGAGTTTTTAAGAAAGGCAGCTATTGTAAATGAACATGAAGCAATAATTAATTCTACAAAAAATAAAAAAATCATAATTATAAGTCTTCATCTTTGCACAAATATATTATATGAATTATGCGCATGTTTTCCAGATAATAGACAAATAGCTGAGTCATTATCAGCTGCGCTTGATGCACTTGAGGAGCCATTCGTTTATCATCCTGTACCTAAAAACGCTCAAAGAAGTGCTATACCTACCTTTCGAGAAATGGGCTTTGATCTTGACGAGATTGAATTGTCAAAACCAAAATAAAAAGCTGAATATCTAACTCTCTCCCCTTCCTAGGCCCGCTCTCGGCGGCCCGTACTTTTTTCCTTAAGCCGCCGCCGAGCGGCTTTTTTCTTTTCTAATGTCGTAGGCCTCACCCGACCCATCATTTTTTATTTGCCTCGAATAAAGATTTTTTATTGACTTTGCTTCAAAATTCTTTATTCTCCGTCTCAACAACGCCGCAACCCCCACACCTCCCGGCCTGACGGTTCAGGGAGTGCAAGGCGAGCGGTGCCCGAGAAACCTTCTGACTGATCTTGGTAGCTGATGATGGATGACGAGCCGGCAAAGCCGGACGCTCCATGCCAGCGCGGGAATGGAAAGGCGGGGACTGGGGAGGATGCGGATGGGAACGATGATTCAAGGAGGAAACATGCTCAATTTCAACGTCAAATTTCGTTTCGCGGCAATGGTGACTCTCGGGGGCGATACCTCAAAGTTGCCGGTGAGCGACCTCTTAGAGGCCGCCTCCCAGGACTGGCGTATCCGCCAGGCCGCCGCCCAGGCCATCGCCAGCCGGACGGACTTCCCGGCCGAGGAGCTGGTCAAGCTGGCCGCCGACGAGAACTGCGACGTGCGCCAGGCCGCCGCCCAGGCCCCCCCCCGCCGGACCGCCTTCCCCGCCGCGGCGCTGGTCAAGCTTGCACGCGCCCCGGACTGGCGTATCCGCGAGGCCGCCGCCCAGGCCCTCGCCGGCGGGGCGGCCATGCCGGCGGTGGGGCTGGTCAAGCTGGCCGCCGACGAGGACTGCGACGTGCGCCAGGCCGCCGCCCAGGCCATCGCCAGCCGGACGGACTTCCCGGCCGAGGAGCTGGTCAAGCTGGCCGCCTCCCAGGACTGGCGTATCCGCCAGGCCGCCGCCCAGGCCATCGCCAGCCGGACGGACTTCCCGGTCGAGGAGCTGGTCAAGGCCATCCTGGATACGATCTCGGCGTAATTATCGGGGGCTAATCGCCGCCCCCGGCGGGTGAACACCTCCACCCGAGCGGCAGGGGTTACAGATGCAAGGACGGTGTGGCCGGGATAGACAGGCCCGGCCCCGCCAGGGGCGGCGAACGAACCATTTTGACGACGCCAGCAAAAAGGTCAGCGGAGGGAGGAAACAACATGGCTTGGTACATCAAGAAAACACCGATGCCCACGCGCGAAAGACTGTATCTGGCCGGAATCTTCCTGGCCATGGCGGCGCTGCTAACCGGCGCGATCCTGATTTTCACCACGTCCTTGGCGGCCAGCGAAGCAGCGCAACGGGTAATCGAGGGCCAGACGCGGCTTGTTGCGGCCACGGAAGAGCGGGCGCGGACCGGGCGCGAGCTGGAAAGGTTGCTTACGCCTCCGGTCGATCCCCAGCCGGAAAAGGTTTTCGGGAGGAAGTAGCCATGAATGAAATCGAGCGCATCTGCCAAAACTGCGAGCGTAAGGACGGCGAGGGATTTTGCTCGGTCCTGGGCTACGCGCTGGGCGAGGTCCACTGGCTGCAATACCGGGGTCAGTCCGTCAAGCCTGCGTTTGACGACGGCTGCAATCTTTTCGAGCCGAGTGTCGAGGCGTTGGAAGAATTTCGCCAGGACTGCGCGGAGGAAAACGCGCTGACCATGGCTGACGCCGACAAGGCGCGGAGGGTGGCGGCATGAACGCGAACCTAATCCCCCTGCGCCGGATCGACCACAAGGCCGTCCGTGAAGAGTTCGTACTTCGCTCCGAACTGGCCGTGCTCAACTGCTACAACTTCGCGGACGGGCAGGCGCTAAAGCGCGAGGCGGAAGAGAAGGCGCGGGCGCGGAAGGAAGCGGGGCAGACGACATGATTACCGTTAGGGCGTCAAGCCTCTCCGAACTCTTCGACTGTGCGGCCAGGTGGGAAGCGAAACACGTCAAGAACATGCGCCTTCCACGCTCCGGCGCGGCCCAACTCGGGACCGCCATTCACGCCGGGACTGCGGCCTACGATGCCTCCAAACTGTCCGGCGAGGGGATTACCGCCGACGATGCGGCCGGCGCGGTTGTGGACGCCATATACAGGCCAGAAGAGGACGTGGAGTGGGACGCCGACCTTGGCCCGAACAAGGCCGAAGGAATCGCTGTTGCCCTGCATGGCAAATACTGCCGAGAAATTTCCCCGGTCCAGGACTACGTCGGCGTCGAGGTTAATTGTGACCGGCTGACAATCCCGGACCTTGGGCTAGTCCTGACCGGGACCACGGATCGGGTTCGCCGGTCAGCTGACGGGCTGGGTGTGGCTGACCTCAAGACCGGGAAGACCGCTGTGGGCGCGGACGGCAAGGTCAAGATCGCGGGCCACGGCTTGCAGCTCGGGGTTTACGAATTGCTCGCATCGGCGGCCATTGGCCAGCCCATTACCGCCCCGGCGCAAATCATCGGACTGCAAACCGGGGTAACGGACAAGGCGCAGCGCGTCGGCATCGGGACCATCGACGCGGCCCGCGATGCGCTGGTCGGTGACCATGACAATCCGGGGATGCTGGAACATGCGGCGAAGCTGCTCCATTCCGGAATTTTCTTCGGCAACCCGAGGAGTCAGCTTTGCTCGGTGCGTTATTGCCCGGCGTATCCGACTTGCCGGTATCGCGCTTAACCCCCAAGGAGAAAACAAGATGACCGCTCAAACCGCCACAATCACCGCCCTGAAAGAACGGATCGCGCCTGCGCCAGTTCCAGCCGTCAGCGTCGGCTTGACCGATTCCGAGTCCTTTGCCCTGGCCCAGCGGGTAGCCCGGATGTTCTCGGAGTCCATGTTGGTCCCGAAGGCGTTCCAGGGGGCCATCGGAAACTGCGTCATTGCCCTAAACATGGCCTCGCGCATGGGCGCTGACCCGCTCATGGTAATGCAAAATCTCTACGTGGTCCATGGTACCCCCGCCTGGTCCGCGCAGTTTATGATTGCCACCTTCAACGCCTGTGGCCGGTTCTCTTCGATCCGGTACGAGTTCAAGGGCGACGAAGCCAAGGACGACTGGTCTTGCCGCGCCTGGGCTATCGAAAAGGACACTGGGGAGCGAATCGAGGGCGCATGGGTTTCAATCGGCCTAGCCAAGAAAGAGGGCTGGCATGGCAAGAACGGCTCCAAGTGGCAGACGATGCCCCAGCAAATGCTCCAATACCGCGCCGCGTCCTGGTTCATCCGGGCCTACGCCCCGGAAATCTCTATGGGCCTTCGCACCGCCGATGAAGTCCGCGACACCTACGATATGGAAGAATCGGAAGACGGCGCGTTCACGGTCAAGGTCGAGGACATGAAGCCGGTGATAGAGGCCACGCCCGAAACCGCCGACCCCAAGAAGACCAAAAAAGAACCCGCCCAGGCCGAGGCGGAATACGTCACCTGTCCGTACAGCCTGGACGAGGAAGAAAAGCCGATCAAGGTCAACGCGAAGGCATGCGATCATTGCCAGAAGCGCGCTGGTTGCCCGACCTGGCAGAAATAGCCGCTAACATCATAACCGGAGGACCAAATGAACATCAATGACCTGACCATCGGAGAAGCCAAACAACTCGCGGGCATGTTCAGCCCCCCGCCCAGTTCGCTTGTCGGTTGCGCGGCCCAGCAGCGTCACCCCATGCTCGGCCGGCGCTGCCTCATCCGCACCTACAGCGCGGGAGTCCATATCGGAGATATTGATTACATCGACGGCATGGAAGTCAGACTGCAAAACGCGCTGCGGTTGTGGAAGTGGGAGGGCGGAGGCCTGTCTCTTTCCGTAATCGCATCCGAAGGAATTAAGGGCGGACGGCTGAATAAGACCGGCGAAGTCTACCTGACCAATGCTATCGAGATGATCCCGACCACCGCCGAAGCGGAGAAGACCTATGCAAAGTTCATTGAAAAATAGGCACCACGGCTCCGGCTACGTCTCCGGCGACGGCTCCGGCTACGGCGACGGCTACGGCTACGGCTACGGCTACGGCTCCGGCGACGGCTCCGGCTACGGCTACGGCTACGGCTACGGCTACGGCTCCGGCTCCGGCGACGGCTACGGCTACGGCTACGGCTCCGGCTCCGGCGACGGCTCCGGCTCCGGCTCCGGCGACGGCTCCGGCGACGGCTAGATTATTCTCCGCGTCACCCGACGCCCCTCCCAACCCCCCGCGACTTTCGCCGGTCGCGGGGCGCATTGGAAGGAAAGGAGACAAATATGAAAGACGACCGAGATGCCCAAATCACCGCCCTCCAGCAGCGCAACACCGAGCTCGTGGAGGAAAACCGGACCCTGCGCTCGCCAGCGATCCAGGCCATCCTCGAAGAGCTATCCAAGGCCCGCGAGAAGCACCCTGAATGGGTCGAAGACCCAATCCACGCCGCCGCGATCCTGGCCGAGGAAGCCGGTGAACTGGTGAAGGCGGCTATCGATTTCTCCTACTCGGGAGCACCCATCGGTGAAATGTTCGTCGAGGCCGCCCAGGTAGGGGCAATGGCGATTCGGTTTTTGGAAAACACGCTGGGGTACGCGCGGATCACGGTGCGCACGGAAGATTCGGGGAACAGGGCATGACCGCCGAACTGATCATCGACTCTTTCGCCGGCGGCGGAACGCATCTCGGCGAGGTCCGGGCCTTCCTGATCAAATACTATGGACACGGAGTCGGGCAGTCTATCGCGGACCCGGCGGCCACGGCCACCACTAAGGACCGCCTCGGCCTCGTGACCGTGGCCGGAGAGGACTATGCCATCGCCGACATCGGCATGCGCATGCTCGCCCCGCGCGAACTCTTCCGCGCCCAGGGCTTTCCTGACAGCTACATCATCGATCCGGTTTACAACGGCAAGCCGCTACCCAAGTCAGCCCAGGTCCGCGCCTGCGGAAATTCCGTTTGTCCTCCCGTCGCCGCTGCGCTGGTGATGGCAAACTGCGCCGACATGTCCGAGGCGAGGGCCACCGCGTAGGCCATGGAAATACAGCCCCTCACCGCTCCCGACCTCGCGACCACCTTCGGCCGAGCAATCCCAGACAGGGAGTTTGCCGTATACTTGGGGCTGGACGTGCGCACCCTCCGCAAGTATTCGGATCGGTGGGGAGGCGTGGAGACCACGCCAGGACGCTACGTGTTCTTTGAAAACCGAATCAAGGAGGTTATCGAGAATGCCCAGCATTTGTCAGAAGAACGGCAGAAATCGCTGGCGCGGCTCCGTCATGGTGGCCGGGAGGGTGTCCCGAAAGTGGTTCCCGGACACCACAAAGGACAGCGAGCGGGCGGCGGCGACTTGGGAGGCCGAGGAGAAAGTCCGGCTTATCCAGGAGGCGGCCAGCACGACCCCCATGGCCTCTTGGAGCCTGCTGCAATGGGCGAATGAGGTTTTGGCCTTCGCCCTGTCCAGACGAGCGCCAGCGACGTACACAGAGAAGAAAGGCGTTTTCAAGAGACTGCTCAAGGCCTTTGGCCCCGATGTTGCCCTTGGCGATCTGGATTACGACATCGCCGAGGAATACCTTGACGGCCATGCCGCCGAGCGATCCGGGAACGCCGCGAACAAGGACCGCAAGAACCTGGCCGCCGATTGGAAGTGGGCGCAGCGGAAATTCCGCCGCGAAGGATTCCCGGCCGGCGGCAACCCCTGGCTTGAAGTCGAACGGTACTCCGAAACCCGACATCCGCGATATGTCCCGCCGATGCAAGACATGGTGACGGTCCTGGCCAATGCGCAAGGACAGGACCACGCCATGCTGACCGTGATCTTGCATCTGGCGGCCCGCAAGGATGAGGTGTTCCGGCTCACCTGGGAGGACATCGACTTCACCCGGGGAAAGGTTCGGCTCAAGACCAGGAAGACCGAAACCGGGGCGTGGCGCGAGGATTGGCTGCCCATGACCAGAGAATGCCGCAAGGCCTGCATGGCTCAATGGGAACGACGGCAGCCCGAGCAGACGGCGGTGTTCGCCCAGACGGGGGAATACAACATGGATGAAGCCTACCGGGGCCAGCCGTATAGCAGCCGTCAGCACTACATGCGCAAGGCCTGTGTGCGGTCAGGGGTAAAGCCCTTTGGATTCCATGCAATCCGGCACCTGGCGGCCGGCGCATTATTCGAGGCTGGTTATCCCGTCTCGACGATCCAGAAGGTGCTCCGGCACCAGAGCCCGACCACGACCGTGGTGTACCTGCGAAACCACGGATACGACGTGGATCAACTGGAACTGGCCTTGGAGGACGCCCTGGGCAAAATGCCCGGCAAGGTGATCCCCCTGACAACGAAAAACGCCCCCGAATCTGACCATTCGGAGGCGTTTTGCCCCCAGGGTTTGCCCCCGGGGATTGCAAGAAGGAACTAAGTCCCTGAAAACACTTGGCGTCCCCAAGGGGATTTGAACCCCTGTTAACGGCGTGAGAGTACTAGGCCCCTACGCGAGCCCCGTTGATTTTCCCAATGATTCCATCGTCTTTATGCTTACCTATACCGAGCGATACGGAGCTATCTTACCCTCAATTTACTTCACTATTTACTTCACCAAGGCTTTCGGATTCTGCCTCATCCCCACCTCATCCACGCCGGCCAAAGTCCTTTCGTTTTAAGCCACACCAATTCCCGCCTTCGAAATTAAATATTTCCCTGAAAAACATTTTTTTAGATTATTTTAAGGCGTATACAGCTGTTATTTTTAGATAATTATCTATTTCTACGGTATTTGGCGAAGAACGGGAGCATTTAAGAAAAACAGACAATAGCTTTGAGCATCAGGTTTTTTTAAGAACGGGGTGCTGGCAAGAACTTCACCGAGGAGGATTTCACTATCAAAAAAGCAACCTACAGATTTTAAAAATATTTTGAGCGAATGCATCATCCTGGAAACCTGCGGGCCAACGGGAAAACCAAATAAAAGTGAGGTGTTTTATGTACTTGCGTTTTAACGATCTCATGTTTGGGCCCGATCTAGGGATTACGGATTCCGAAAGAATGCGTTGGGTACAAGGGCGGTTCATTCCTACGAAGGTTCTGCAACAGTATTTTGACGAGGGCCTTCCGTTTGTTCCCGAAGCCCCGTTTACGCACATGCGCTTGGACACGTTTCTGAAAAAATTGGAGGTGTTGTCAGACGGCCACCTGAACGCAGCCATCCGCCAACTCGCAATAGTCGTCCGCTTGGACATTGCTTCGGACGTCTCCGGCTTTGACACCAGAGGTAAGCCTGATCCGCGTCGCCGCCCTAAAACGAAGGTCCTCGCCAAACAACAAGTGTGGGCTGGAAAAGGTAATCGCTCTCGGAATTGGCAAGGAATGAAAACCGGCTCAAATTGATGTGCAACCTCTAACACAGAACTGCTCGCAGGAGATGCTTATGACTTTGACAAGCAAGATCGAATGGACTGATGGCACCTGGAATCCAATCACAGGATGCACTCCAATAAGCGCCGGATGCGCTCACTGCTATGCGAAAAAGATGGCGCCCAGGCTGAAGGGCATGGGCCAAGAAAAATATCGAAATGGGTTTGACGTGACCTGTCATTCCGGCGAGTTGCATAAGCCCTTGCTGGTGAAGAAACCTCAAAAAATCTTCCCGTGCTCGATGTCGGATATGTTCCATGACGAGGTACCGGTGGAGTTCATCAAGGAAGTCTTCAACATCATGGGCCAGGCGCACTGGCACACCTTCCAAATTCTTACCAAACGCGCCGAAAGGCTTTCCGAGTTGTCGACCCTGTTGCCTTGGCCGGAAAATGTCTGGTGCGGTGTGACCATCGAAGCTGACCAGTATGCTCACAGGGTCGACCTGCTCAAGACTACGGAGGCCAGGGTGAAATTCGTGTCCCTTGAGCCCCTGCTCGAGCCGTTGCCCTCGCTGGACTACTCCGGCCTGGACTGGATCATTTGCGGCGGCGAAAGCGGTCCTGGGGCGAGACCGATGACAGAGCAGTGGATCTTAGACATCCGCGACAAAGCCGTTGCCCACAGTGTGCCATTCTTCTTCAAACAGTGGGGGGGCCGCAACAAGAAATTGGCCGGACGGCTGTTGGAGGGGCGCACCTGGGACGAGTTCCCCATGTAGGGGTGAAGTGATGGACAAGCCAGAAGGGGCAGCCTGTGACGGGTTGCCCCTTTTTGTTTGGTAAAACAAAGCCCAGTCAGTAAAGTGTTAGCTTTGTATTCTTTTAACTGAGGATTGATGAAAAGCGAGTATTAACGTTTTAGGCCTAATCATCGAATGTTACAGCCTAAAAAAACGGAGGTGAATAGCAAAACCATACATTATTACTTTTAAAATTGACAATGTAACAGCAAAGCCAGCCATACCGGTTGGCTTTTTATTTTTCAACAACAAACCCCAAGGAGACAAATCATGGAAACGCCTAAGTATGTGAACGAGCTTGAAGTTGCGACGATTACCGGGTTGCCCAGAAGTACGATTCGCAAAAACCGCTACGTTGGCAAGGGTATCGTTTACGCTAAAGTTGACGGTTTGATCCGGTACGATTTGGCTGATGTGCTGCACTACATGGAAAGCCACAAGGTCGATCTCAGCAAGAATAAAGGAGATGAGGAAGATCCAGAATGTTATGATATCAGTGAAGCATTTCTTATCCTTGCCAATAGAATTTTGCAAGATTGGTTGCCTTATAATTTTTCCGGAGGAACTGGATTCAACTGCGAGTCGGAAAAAAGCAGTTCGGGGGAGTTGTTCAACGCCACGTTTGATATAATGCGTCAAGAAAAATCTGACGATAAAAATCATGATGGAGACGTTGTTTTGTTTTATGCCAAGATCACTAGGCTTAACCAAGGTGAAGTCTCCTAACCGTTGGATTGCGGCTAATGCAGGTGGAGGCCTGGATGCGTTTTGGGTCTCCACTAAAATAATCTGAGACGGAAGGTCTAAAATAAAATGGAGATCAAAATGATCAAACTTGTGCTGGACTATGCCAAAATAGGCAGGCCCGTTTTCGTTGGATTTGAGAAGGATGAAACAGGAAGGGGTGTCATATGAGCATCCTCATCCATAAAAACGCTCATATTCTGTTTGCAAACCCGGATCTAGGTGACGAGATGGAAATTGAAGATGAATTCACGACTGAAGACGAATCGATACATCAAGGCAGCGGAATGCTCAAAGCGGCTCTTATTTACGCCCAAAAGGGCAAGCCGGTCTTTCCCTGCAATTTGAACAAGACCCCCCTTACTCTCCACGGCTTCAAGGATGCCACAACCGATCCGGTGCAAATCCAAAAATGGTGGACAAAGTGGCCGGATGCTTCAATCGGTATGCCAACCGGCCCCGCTTCCGGAAGATGGGTCTTAGACGTGGACCTGCCGGACGGCCCGGCCACGCTGGAAGCGCTGGAAGCCGCGCATGGGAAGTTACCCCCTACGCCTACCCAGCAAACCGGAAGCGGAGGGAAACACTATTTTTTCCTCTATCCGGAAGGCCGCAAAGTCAAATACTCCACTTCAAAAATTGGTCTGAAACTCGATGTTAAGGGCGAAGGCGGATACGTCATTGTGGCTCCTTCCGGACATCCTTCCGGTGGTCAATATCAATGGTTGACTGGAAAACAACCTGCTGCTGAGGCTCCCGAGTGGTTGCTCGATTTGGTCTGTGAGCAGCCGGGTCAAGTCCTCAAGAAAAAAGCCACCCCGGTGCTCATCAAAAACGAGCTTCAGACGGGCGAGAATACCGCCTACGGGCTCAAAGCGCTTGAAGAAGAAGTCGCGAAAGTTGCCAGCGCCCCCGTTGGAAGCCGTAACGAGACTCTTTTGAAAGCCGTAGCTGCTTTGAGGGGACTCGCGGCCGGGGGGGAACTGAATTGGACCGAGGCTGAGGCCGTGTTGATAAACGCGGCAAAAAGCATCGGACTGGAGGCAGGGGAAATTCACGCGACCATCGCGAGCGGCATGAAGTACGGAGCAGTGCAACCCCGGTCCGCACCGAATTCTGCTGGGGCGCCGGAAGTATTAGACCCCTCGAACCCCATGCCCGCGCCGATACCGTTTGGTATGCAAAAATTACCAAAAATAAACCCGGACGTCCTGCCGCCTGGCATCTTGCGGGAGATATCGCTTGCTGTAGCCAATCATGTTCAAGTTCCTTTTGAACTTGCTTGGATCAATGCGCTCGGGGCCTTATCCATCACAACTCAACGGAAATTCCTTGTCATGGTCAGGGAGGGCTATATCGAGCCGTTGAATCTGTATCTGGTGTGCCCGTTGCAGTCCGGCGGTCGCAAATCTGACACCGTCGCTGCCTGCAAAAAACCGTTAACGGAATGGGAAGCCGCTCGGTTCCGGGAAATCCGGGATATAATTCTCGAGGCCGAATCCGAGCGCAAAACCATAGGGAAAGTCGTTGAAACTAAGCGGACCAAGGCCGCCCATGCAAAAACAATCGAGGATAGAAATCAAGTAATTAAAGAAATCAAGGAGATCGAGAGAGGTATGCCGGAGGTTCCCGTCGCTCCACGGTTGGTCGCGGATGACATTACTCCCGAGGGCTTGGCGGTGTTGATGACCCGCCACAAGCAACGCATGGGGATAATGCAGGCCGAAGGCGGCATCTTTGACCTCCTGAGCGGTAGATATTCCAAGGGCGTCCCGAACCTGGACTTAGTGCTCAAAAGTTGGAGTGGCGAGCCTTTTCATGTTGATAGGGCAAAAGGCGACCCGCTCTATCTCCGTAACCCTCATATAACCATGTGCATTTCGCCTCAACCTGAAACCCTGCAAAAAATAACGGCATTTCGGGGTCGTGGGCTTGCGGCGAGGTTCTTGTACCTTCTTCCTGATAGTCTCCTGGGTAATCGTGCTGATGAAGGACCGCCCATTCCCGGCGCCATAAGTGATACCTGGCGCAGCACGCTCCATAATCTTCTGAATATGCCGTGGGCGCTTGATCAAAACGGGGAGGAAACCGCCTACACCATCCGGCTTTCACCCGGAGCGTATTCAGCATGGCTTGGCTTCTCAAGATCCGTGGAAACCAGGCTGCGCCCCGGCGGGGAGTTCGAGTATATGACCGATTGGGCGGGGAAATTCCCCGGCCAGGTGATCAGGTTGGCGGGTATATTTCACTGCGCCTCGGTCTCCGAACCGCACCAGAGTGAAATCTCCGAGGCCATCATGAGATCGGCATTGAATGTGGCCGAGACTTTGGCCACACACGCAAAAGCAGCGTTAATACAGATTGGGACGAACCCGGCTCAGGAGTGTGCGCTTGCAATTCTACGCTGGATCGAACGGACTGAGGTCATGAAGTTCTCGGCAAGGGATGCCCATCGAGCAGTTTCTGGGAAATTCTCGACCATGAAGGAAGTCAGCGCAGGGCTCGTACTTCTAGAAGAGCGGGCGTACATTTTCCTTGCCGCGCCGGTCAGCCACCAAGGAGTTGGTAGGAAGCCGGGCACCACGTACATCGTCAACCCACAGATATGGGAGCAAAACATGAATTGATTGAGTAGCACAGATGATTCCGCAAGGACAAAATTGACAGAATAGGTTCTGGAAATCAATTCTGTCAATTTTGTCCCTCTGTTTATGTATATTTGCAAATAATCGATTTTTTAGCTTGATGTGAACAGCAAGATATGTATATTTTTTTACTTAACATTTTATTATATTTTTTTATACCAATATAGTATTACTATATACCTACTACATATTCTTATTAATTAAAAAAAAGTAAAAAAATGTATAGTAAGAAAAATTATTTATTTAAAGAATTTTAACCAGACGAAAATATATAATATATTTTGAAATATACAGTGTAATATACGGACAAAATTGACAGAATTGAATTTTTCAGTGAAAAATAATTCTGTAATAAATTTAAAAAAATATGTTAAGTCTATTGTAATATAAAAAACGCACAGAGTTATTCAATTTTGCTATTTGCAAGAAACACATCGTTATGACTCATTTAGAGCCATGGGATACGATTTATTACTCAGAGCATAAAATACTTAACAACCCGGACTGGATTTGATACATTGTCTGCATGGATTCCGGTGACGCAAGAAGACTGACCCGATCGGCCCAAGACACAATTCGACGCAAGGCCGTGAAGG
>JADFXV010000052.1 GCA_015233395.1 Desulfovibrionaceae bacterium | reverse complement strand
AAATCGTTCGCGAGCGATGCAAACGGGTGAAATTGGAACGGATCATGCGAAATTGGATTCCGTTGGGCGCAAAATCCCGTGAGAGACAGGAAAGACAACAGGTCTCGGAAATTGCGCAGGGGTCTCCTTTTTATTGAACCCGGAAGTCCCTGGGAAAATGGATATATCGAGAGTTTCAACGGCAAGCTCCGGGATGAGTTGCTCAATGGTGAAATATTCTACAATATGAGGGAAGCCCAGGTGGTCATTGAAGGCTGGAGAACCCGGTACAACACGAAGAGGCCGCACAGCGCCCTGGGGTACCGACCACCGGCACCGGCGGCCATCCTCCCCCCGGGGGGAGGATGGCCCTCAGTCCAGCCCCAGCCCGTTATGCTTCAGTGACTAACATTGGGGTTGGTACATAAACTGGGGGCAGGTCACAAGTGCTTCAACCAACAAGTCTCTCTTTCAAAAGTGCGTTTAAGATTTTGGCAAACTATAAGGCCATATTTTTGGATACCTATAGAACGTTCCCCCTGATTTTCTTACAAATCTCGGGCAGGCTTTCGCAAACCTTGGTCCATACCGGTCTACTAAATGGTATGCGAGCATTGACTCGCCAAACATTCCCGTATCATTATTCGGATTGGTAACAATAACGACAAAATCTTGGACTATATATGGGCATCTTGATATTTTATCAATCTCATTAATTAAAAAATAATTCCAATCATTTTCAAAAAAATCTATTGTAATCTTGTCATTAATAAGCAATTGAAGATTAATAGTGCTTCTATTTAGCCTGTAGTAGGCAGCTATCAAGTCATGAGCATCTTGGAGTATGCGGTGGTCAAAGTATTTCTGGCTCAATAGACAACGATAAATGTCATTTTTAATTGAAAGTATTTCGCATGACCTCAAGTAACAATCTTTTAATTTCGAAAATATTATTGAAACACTATCTAAATAAAGATTGAATTGGACATTTTTCAGCACCTTATTGTTGTCACCTTCAAATTCTTCAAAAACGTACATTCATTTTCTCTGTATACATTTGAATGTTGAACGCATGCTTTCCATGTATTTTGATCTTGGTGCGTATTTTGGTCAGGACAGGGATAGATGTGCGCCATCACTGCCGAGTAGTTTGCGTCCAAAGAGGGCTCTACCAAGCGCAGGTTAGCCCTCGGTTTGCAATGATTATAGCATTATTCTCAAAATCTATGGGAAAAGATGTTCCAATCAGATAAAAAAATATTATTGTTGCACTCGTATGCCAAATCTGGATCATACTTTTTCTTTGTATTCCCTGAACCCATCAAGCAGTTGTCTAAATGAATTCATTTTATACTTTTCAAAACTTCCTTGGTCAACGTAAACGAATTCATACGAAATGTTAGTCTGTACACGGTTGATGTCTTCACACCATTGTCGAAGCCGTTGCATCTTGAGCGGCACATCTAGGTCTTCCAGGCCTTTGGTTTCGACGATGGCAACTCGCTTGTTTGACAATTTAACAAAAAAATCCGGGTAATAATTGGAAATGTCACCGTCAGCATTTACGTAATCGAGCTTGAAATGCACGGCCATATAATTCTTGGCGTAGGATATCACATCGTCGCAATCTTCCAGAAAGCGAGCAAACAGCAATTCAAAGTGGCTGTCTCCGATGATCTTGTTAAAGACGCTCTTTTTGGGAATCAGGTAGCCTTGATCCTTGGCCACGAAGGGGCGCGTCTGGCGTAACTTGATGGTGTCGCTGATTTCCGCGTCGCCTTTGTTCTGCACAGTCTGGGCGTTTATCGCTTTTTTGAATGTCTCCAGTACGGTTTTCGTTGCGGCCAGTTCCGAAAGGTTGCGCAAGGTGTTGGGGCTTTCAAGTTCAACCGGACGGTCAAACAAATGTTCTTGCACAAATACTTTTACCTTGGCGTACAACACGTCGTAGCCGCTAACCAGTCGTAAATCCTTCATAACCGTCTGTGTGAAATAGCCGATGACACTGCGAAAATCGGCAATACCCGCTGTGTCGAGGATGGTCGTGTGTGTCACTTCGCCGGTGGTGATATCCTTAAAGACGATCTCGCGCTGTTCCTCGTCGCTGAATTTCCGGTACATCACTCGTTGATGTCCCAGAGCGCCCACGTCCAAGGCCGCAAGATTCTTGTATTCGCGGTAGACTCGCGGGGTCATTACCGGAATTTCGATGTCCAACGCCTCGATGTCCTTTTTGGTGTTTTCTTTGTCGATCTCCACCACCAGCGGCGTTTTGGCATGAGTGCCTTCACCCATGGGCTTGTGTTCCAGCACCACGCCTTCGGCTTGTATCGATTCCACAAAGTCCATGAAGGCGTTCGTACCCACCACGCTAACGAATTCCTCCATGCCGCCGGGGTACATTTTGCGTAAACCGCGCCCAAGGGTTTGTTCTGGAAGGATATTGCTTTGCGCGGCATAGGCGCGAAGACCCACGATGGTGGTGACGTTGCGCACGTCCCAGCCCTCTTTGAGAACCAACACAGAGACAATGGCTTTATAGGGATTGTCCAACCCGTCAATTGAATTGGCCTGCTCGCGCAGCTTGTCCAACTCTTCCTTGCTTTTTCCCGACGTTGATTCGGAAATATCGCCGTTGTTCTTGGTGTGAATGACTAACACAGCACCTTTGAGGTCCGGGTAATTACCTTCCAGATACGCGGCAACGTCGTCGCAGTTGCGGGTATCGTCGGTCATCACGAACAGGATGGACTTCTTGCCCAGTTTTTCATGCTCGGCGTAAGCCTTGCGCCATTCAATCACGCCCAAGTGAATATAATCAGCATACTTTTCAGTATACTTGGCGCTCTGGCGCTCAACCAGTTTGGCGCGGCTGGGGGCGTCGGGAAGTACGGGATGTTTGACCACGTTTTGCGAAATGGCTTCCACCAGCGGGTAATCGGCGACGGTCTGCACGAATATCGCGCCGTTGTTGTGCTTGGGCGTGGCAGTCACGTCCACTTGCAAGGAAAGAGCGGTCCCTTTTTGTTTCAGGCGATTGTGAATGTCCTCGATGGATTTGAACCAGGCCATGCGCGGATCATGGATGTGGTGGGCTTCATCGTTGAGCACCATCAGTTCGTCAATGTCGCGCACGATCATGCCCAGGTCCACCTTGGAATCGGTGGTCGCGCCGCTGGGCCGCTTGCCCAAGAAGTAGTCCATCGTGTTTTCATCTTCCGGAGAAGCGGGAATGTCGTTGCCTGCATAAACGCGGTGGATATTGGTCAGAAAAATATTGCCGGTGGGGCGGGTGATGCGCACATCGTCTTGTAAGTGCACAGTGAGTTGAAAATCGTCGCGCCAGTTGCGCCCATCCACGCCGTTGTCTGGAATGACCGGGTCTTCAAAAAATATACGCAGGCCTTCAAAGTCCTTGTAGATGCGGTCCAGCACGATGATGTTGGGAGCGATCACCAAAAAGTTGCGGGACAGGTCCGATTCCGGTTCGTACAATTTGTGGTAAAAGCTCCAGGCCAAAACCAGGCTGAGTACTTTGGTCTTGCCGGAGCCGGTGGCCATTTTTACCACGAAGCGCCGCCACGTCTCGTCAAACATGCCCGTGGAAACTGCCCCGGAACTGTCAAAACGCATCAGGTCGTATTTGTCCTTCACTCCCACGACATCAACCAGATACACGATGGTTTCCAGGGCTTCACGCTGGGCAAAGTAGTATTGAAACTCGACCATTGCGCCATCGCCCTTGGGGAGCAGGTGCGGTGTTTTGAACCACCAGTTAAGCAGGCTACGGCTGGTGTCCGTGGCCCCCACGTAGCCGCTCTCGCGCCATTCTTTCACCTTCTTTCGCAGTTGCGGCACCAGCGGCGGCATGAGCTTGTCCATGCTGGTCTCGCGCAGGGCTTCATCCGCCGGAAACCAGCGCACGGACGGATCGAGGACGGCGAAGGGCGATTCGGAAAAGTTGGGATGCAGCGCCATTATTTGTCCCCCGCGTCGAGCCGCTTGATATTTGCGTCTTGCGTCAGAAGTTGCATCTGCTGAATGGCAATCTGGTTCAACCGCTTGAGCCGCTCCGGTTGGGGCATCTTCTCGACGATGAACAGCGCGTTCAAGTTTTCCAGGTTGGAAAGGCAGACCAGTTGAGCCGCATTGGCGTCGTCGCGGATGTTGCCTTTGGCTCCGGGGTTGGCGTCGCGCCACTGCTTCGCCGTCTGGCCGAAAAGCGCCATGTTGAGCACGTCCGCCTCGGTTGCGTAGACTAAGGAAACTTGCGTTGCGGACAACTGGGGCGGGATGAGGTTCGCCTTGATGGCGTCCGTATGGATGCGATAGTTGATTTTCGCGAGGTTGCGCCGGAAATCCCAGCCAAGCTGCTGGAGTTCAACTTCCTTGAGCCGTTGGAACTCCTTGATGAGATAGAGCTTGAACTCGACGGAAACCCAGGCCGCGAATTCAAAGGCGATGTCCTTATGGGCGTAGGTTCCCCCGTAGCGGCCCGCCTTGGAAATAATGCCTATGGCCCCGGTCCGTTCAATCCATTGCTTTGGGGTGAGCGTAAAACTGTTCAAACCGGCTTGCTTTTTAAACCCGTCGAATTCGACGGGATTAAAATCCGGGTTGTACAGATGTTCCCAGACGCCAAGGAACTCCAGGGTGTTGCGGTTTCTCAACCAGTTTCGGATCAGGTCGTCCGTGTGTTCGGCCTGCTTGTGCCGGGCGATGTCCGTCAGAGAAATGAAGTCCTCGTCCCGGTGGCGATAGAAACTAATCCTGCGCTCCATGACTTCGAGGGTCTTGGTCTTGCTCATATCGACACCTCCACAATGGTCATGGTGTCGTTGCCGAAGATGTCCACGACCTTGACCGCCAGTTTGCGCCGCCCGGGCGTGCATTCGTGGAACACGCTGGTCAGTTCCAGCAATCGGTCTTTTTTGGTGCGGAACGATTGCCACTCGTTTTCAAAGATGTAATCCCCGGTCCAGCGTTCTTCCCATTCGCCGTTGTCCTCGTTCTTCACGCGCACGATTTCGCGCTTGCTCTCGAAGTTGAAATCCACTGCCCAGTAATCGATCCAGTCCGTCCATTTCGTGGTGAGCCGCTCCCGCTTGACGATGCCCTTGGCGTCCTTACTCACTTTCACAATTTGACCTTTGTCCACCACGATCTTGCTGGCTTTGTCCTTAAGGGAGCTTTCGGCGCTCGCGATGGAATCCTGGGAGTAGAAAACGGAGAAGTCGGTCAGTTTCACCGCCACGCTCTTCTTTTTGATAAGCGGCGTAACCTCGATTGCGGCCACGTCGTGGAAGACCACCTGGTTCTTGTCCACCGCCCGCTTGTCGAAGACTTCGGCCGGAATGTACTTGGGGGCGATGTCGATGCCCTTGGCGCGGGCTTCTTCCAGCACGTTGGGGAATAAACCCATCTCGAATTCGAAGCCCAAGATGTCCACGCGGGTGATGTGCAGTTTGCGGCATTCCAGGATGATCTCTTCCACGTACAGGCGCGTCACCGGCAGGTTGACCGGCCCCACGGCCACCAGCCGTCCGGCCTTCTTGCCGTGAAAGGTGGTAAAGCCTTCGGTCGCCTCGGCGCGGTAGGCGCGCAGGATCAGGTCGATGAAAGCGGCTTCCTTTTCTTCCAACTGCTTGCGTTGCTGCTCCTCGCGCAGGTTGGGGTTGACGCCGATGTAATGCTGGCGCTCGTACTTGCCCAGGTTGAGGATTTCAAAGGCGCGGTAGTTTGTTTTTTCGGCCTTGAGTTGGCGCTGGACGCCGATCAGGCGCTTGCGGGTGGTGTGGACGGCGAATTTCCCCAGGTCGGTGGCGATCCACTTGCGTCCAAGTTTTTCAGCTACGGCAGCGGTGGTGCCTGAGCCGCAGAAGAAATCGGCGATGAGGTCGCCTTCGTTAGAAGACGCTTTGATGATGCGTTCGAGCAGAGCTTCGGGTTTTTGGGTTTCATATCTAGTATCTTCAACGGCCTGAGAATTAACGGGCTTGATATCATCCCATATTGATTGAAGTGGTGTCCCTTTTGACTCGTCTAAAAAACGCTTGTATCTAGGCATGCCAGAAGATGTGAAAACAATGCGTCCATCTTCAATTAAATTCTCCATTTTTTCTTTTGTCCATCTCCAAGTCCTGGTATGCCCATTAACCTCATATTTCAAATTTGGTCTGTTCTTATTTTGATTGAGGCAATTATCAAGAGTATATTTTCTTCCAGTTTCATTGTCGGTATTGGTATAATGCGAGTTTATTAAATCTTCGCTAGTAGATGTATATAACTGATTCCATATGGCGTCTGACGACTTACGGCAGAATAGTATCATGTCATGTGTTGCTGGATAATACTGACCATGACTCCTCGCAGATACCCTTCTCCAGACAATTTCTCTTTCAAAGTTGCTATGTCCAAAGATTTCTTCAACAAGAAGACGAACACATTGATTCATATTTGGCCCAATGTGGATGTAGATACTTCCGTCTTCAGCCATTAAGTCCCGCATCAACACCAAACGTTCATAAATCATGGCGATGAAGGAATCCGCGCCTTTTCCCCAGGTGTCGCGGTAGGCAATTTCCTCCAAAATGTTGGGCTTTTTTGTGAAGGTGTCTTCGCCGATCTCGATGTCCATGGAGAAATCCGCGCCAACGTCAAAGGGCGGGTCGATGTAAATCAGCTTGAGGCCGCCCTGGTTCTCGATTTCCTCGCGTAAAGGGCCGTTTTTCAGGCTGGAGAGGATCAGCTTGTTATCGCCCCAGATCAGTTTGTTGGTCCAGCCCTTGAGTTGGCGGCCCCGGGCGTCCAGGTCGAGCAGGCTCAGCCGCAAGCTGGTGTCCTTTTCGGCGCGGGGTTCGTCCACCTGCTCGATCACCTGGAAGGGCAAGACGATGTTGCAGACCTCGCCGCTCTTGCCGTTCCAAACCAGTTCCACCTCGCGCTTGTCCTCGAAGAGCAGAAAACGGTATTTGTCCGGCAAGGGCTTGTCGGCTTCGATATAGCGGATGATCTCTTGCTGTTCCTGTTCCGTGAGTCTGGGCATGGGCTTTCCACCTCTTTGGCGCGGTACGTGCAGTGTCAAACAGTGAAAAGACTTCTTGGTTGTGGAAGTGTCAATATGTGGGAGGGATATTACTCGAATCCCGGTCCGCTGTCATTCCCGGCTCTTGGCCCATATTACCATATTCTGTTGTCTTCAAATCTTTACCCCGAACTGACCACCGCCAAAATAAACGAGTGCAGGTACAACTCCTCTGACTAACTCAAAATCCGGTCATATGTCTTCGACCGCATCCATTTTGGCTTGATGAGAATGCTCAACATGCCTTGCTCCCCTCCAAGACGCCCCCTCATCTTGTGCGCCCGGCGCGTCATCCTGTCCGATGTCGTTTCGCTCTGGCAGCGGTAGGCAAGCCGGTGACAGTTGCAGCAATAGAATCGCATGCGCCATACAACAAGCCCACGCGCCGCCCGCATCGCGGACAATAAAACCAAGGCCGCGTCCCTCCAAAATGGTAAGGCGTCCAGTCCAAGGATACGTCTTGTTCGACGGCCTCCCAATCGCCCCCACCGCTTCGTGCGCGTGGGAGATGGGTACCGGCGCGCGTATGGTAACTTCTGTGTCATTGCTCTCCCCTGTTCTCAATAAACTCCGATGTTCTCTCGCCTTTCTATTTTTGTCTCAAAATACCCGTCTAGCAGGTCCATTTTCGCCCTGGGTTCGCTTTACTGCCCATGGGGTGTGTTTTTGGTCATACGCCCTTGTGCAATGCGTTTTACGGTCTGTTTTCGCTTCCTGGCGGTAGTCGGGCGAACCCCAAGGCGATACGGCCATAATGGGCAGCGAAAATCGGAATTTGACGTGTCCAGGGTTGCCGTACAGGTTCGGACCTCGGATTTGATGCCGTCAACGCAGGCAACGCAAAATTTCCGAATGACCCGAAGCAAATTACGGCTTACGCCGGGTTCAATCCGGCCCGTCCGGTATGAGTGAAAAAGGCAGCCCAGTAAGGCGCATTCGCGGACGAAAAGAGCGTGGCCCCCCATGCACAAGAGGCAATGCAAACGGATGGACTTGAGCGGTGTTGCGAGCATGTTCATCGGATTCCCCCCTGGTCTTCCTCGATAGCATCCATCGCCGCCAGGAACAGGGATTGGGCCGCATCCTTGACGTACCCGGGCCATGCCTCGGGATAGTTCGGGATGAATCCGTTGTGGGCAGCGGCCACTTTGCCACCCATACGCCGGAACTCGGCTAGGGCCTCGGCGGGGGGTATGGTCGGGATGCCTGGGAAGCTGGCTAGGTAGCCCCGGCAGTCCCGCAAGCAATCATCGGCATACTCGACAAGCTGGACGTTGACCGGGGACGGGTAGACGACCACGATTGAACCCTGGACGCTCCGGCGGACCTTCAATCCATATTGGTTGGCGATGTCCTTCAAGTCGATTGCGCCGGACCATTCCCAGAAGTCGGCATCGGGCGGCGGCTTGTCCGGGGCGGATTCGAGGCCAAAAAAGTTCAATGATTTTGTCCCACGCGAGTCCAACCCAGTGGGACAAGATTTTGCCACTTGTCCTATGATTTGTTCCAAGGCTTGTCCCACTTTTACGTGGCCTAACGCCTTATGGGCCAACGCTTTTAGACTGCTTGACCCACGGATTTCCCCGCCACTTGTCCCGCTTGACATATTTTGTCCCACTGTCCCACGGTAGGGGTTTGGGACAACGGGACAAGAGCCATTGCTATTTAATTGTTCGGTGTTCATGCCGCTTCCGCCTTTTTGAGAAGACGGTGAACTTTTGATTTCTTAATGCCGGTCTCTTCGGCGATGTCGCGGACTGACAGACCTTCCGCCTTCAACTTTAGAACGCGGTGCGATTCCACGTCCTCAATATCTGTCGTGGTCCAGGCAAGCCCCCCACTGGCTTCAATGAGCTTGGCCTCAAACGGCTTTGCCTCGGGACCGCATATCCCACGGGCTTTTTCCAAGTGTACCTCAAACCGAGCCCCTTCTTCGGCTTGGTAGTCGTCCGGGCGCTTGAGGGCGATGACCGTATCCAACACGTCCTCGCGCGACGACGTGCCGCGCTGATTGCCTCCTTTCCCGGCGTGGTGGATCATAAGGACGGACAAACCACGGCGGCGCAAATCCAAAATCCATCCTTGGACCGGCAACCAGCTTTCAGCCTCATTTTCCCGGCCATGGCGGGCGAGAGTCGCCAGGTTATCGACTACCACAAGGTCAACACCTTCAAGAAAACCCTCCAAGGCGGTCTGGCCTTCGGAAGTCGCCAGGTTCGGCATGAACTCAGGTTGAAGGTCTGGGGTTATGATTGTGAGGTAGCTCGGGTCTGGCGGCTCAAGGTCGGTACCGGCCACGATGGACGCCAACCGTTCTCGCATCGCACTGGCGGACATTTCGCCGTCCAGGTACAAAACCCGCTTTGCGCTTGGGACAGTCCAACGCATGACCGTTTGTCCACTGGCAATTGCGTAGGCGATGGATAGCGCCGCAAAGGTCTTGCCCATGCCCCGGGGGGCATAGAGCATCACAAGCCCTTGTGTTGGAATGACCGGCGATAGGATGTAACCGCGTTCAGGCAAATCCATTGCAAGGAAGGTTGCCACGTCCACAGCCACGAGCTTGCGGGCCACGCCCGGATCACTCGCCGCGTCCAGACCCGTTCCGGCCTTCTCACCGGGTGCGTTGACGGTATCAACATGGCTCGCTATAGGCTGGCCAGCCGCTTCTTTTGCCTTTTGCCCTCGGACGCCCTGCCAGGCCCCGGGGGCTTTTTCGTTGTGGTTCACGGTTGCCCCCCTACGCCCGCGCCGCGATAAGCTGGCGGATGTCTTCAACGCGCCAAGCCGAACAGCGGCGGGACAGCTTGACCGGAGCCGGGTAGCGGCCCTCGGCTACGCCCGCCCACCAAAGGGACTTGGACACGGGGAAGACTTGCAGGACTTGGGGCAACCGGACGAAACCGGTCTCGGGGAGGGAAACAGATGCATTTGCCATGGCGAACCTCTTGGTATTCCTCGGGCCACGAAATGCGGCACTGGGTTCGCTTGGACAAATAGTAGCTTTTTTTGGGAATAAAACAGGGCAATTACGTGAATAACGTGAGAAAACCTAGGCGTATCGTTGGGACGTTTGACGATGCACCCAGATTATTTAGCGGGTGTAAATTGAGAATTGGCGCGGGTTCCGACGATATGCCCAGATTATGCTTGCGGGGGTGCTCCCGGCCCTTTTTTCTTCTCCTGGGGCAATCCTGCCATGAAGGCTTCAAGGGCCGCTTCCGGGATACCTGGAATATCTTTCCGCAGCCTGTCGAGGATTTCCGCCCTAGTCATGGGTCGCCCTTTGCAGCAATGGTCATACTCGAAGGCTAGGCGAACCAGGGCGGTTGAGTAGCCAATCCACTTATGCTGTGTACTCGCGTCCCGGGCTTCCTTGGCTTTGGCGGTCTTTGGGATTGCAGGTTGGGATTCCTTAAGGCGGTCTATCTCGGCTTCGAGTGAGGATATTTTGTGGCTTGCTTCGGCAAGTTCGTACTCAAGTTTTTTGTTACCAACTTCGAGGGCTTGAGTGGTATTAACATTGTCCAAGCTGTGCTGTTCTCTCCTATTAATCTCTTCTGCCCAAAACAAGTCATTATTCGCGTATTCTTCTATATCTTTAATATCAAAAATATGAAATTTTGCTTCTGAAAGTTTTTCAATATTATAGAAATTGGGGTCACTATCAAAGTCCTCTGGATTTCTTCTGATTGCATAGGTCCATTCGTCGTCTAAAGATGACTTTATACGCTTCTTATTCAATAATTCACAAAGGCGTAACGGACTCATTTTCCATCTTTCTATCAATTCATTCGAAGTAATCCATCTATTATCTGCATCGGTATTTCCCGTCGATTTGTCAAGTAATTCTAGGTGCTCTTGTTCAAATTTTTCAACTTGCTTCGCGTCAAATACTATTGCGCTCCAATTTGTTTCCCAGAAATCAAATTCATTTTTTACTTGAGGACAAAGCATCCCATTTAAGCCTTTGCTGCACTTATCGCAATTATATCCAGCAAGTTCTATCTTTGGGGGTTTTCCTGGAGGGTAATAATATGGAGTAAGCAGGCCATTATGCATATATTGTTCAAGTTCTTTTGCATCAATCCTCCACTTTGCCATTAGCTCACGGGCAAAATCTATTTTTTCTAAAGTAGGCATAACAAGCCCCCTCGGCTTCCCTTGAAGTAATCCCCGGCCAAGCCCGCTAGGGGGGCTAGCTTTTCACCGACGTGGATCAGACGGCGGCTATGCCGGGGAAAGATGTCTATTTACTCAATGGCAAATTCAAACCGCTCTCCGTCAAGGTCTTGCTTTTCGCCGGTTTTGTACTCAAGCGCTGCTGCCCTGTCCCATGCCATTTCATCGTGGAAAACTACTTCCCAATCGGGAAGCTGGCGCTTGATCTCCTTGGCAAGCTCTAACCCTGTGGCCGTAAATTCATCTGGTCCAAAACCGTCAGCGACCCAACTGCTTCGATCTTCATCATCGTACCAGAGGTCATATAGCCAATTCCAATCACGCAGTTTTTCCGCTAAATCAGCAGTGATCGGCAATTCATCGGAGCAGATTGCTCCTTCCTTTGACCAAACACCATCTGCGCAGAAGTCACACATGACCCGGACGTATTTATCTTCCATCAGTTTGTCCCATGTATTTTGCTTTCCCCCCGCCCGGCCGCCAGGGTCGCTGCTTTTCGGAAGCCACCCTAGGGCGGGGAAATGTTGCTGAATTCAGTATGATGCGTGCTTGTCCTTTGGTCAAGAACCGGTCAGGTGAGGGTCAATCCTCGGTTGTCGCGGTCGTGCGGATCGGTGTTACCTTCGCCCCGGTCTTGAGGCCGTTCAGGTAATCGCCCCATTGCTGCATCAACTTTCGGCGTTCCGGCAAGTGTTGGGCGAAATTGTAGGACGCCTTGACGCCGTTGCGCTCGCAATGGCTCAATTGGCGCTCGATCACGTCTGAATTGTAGCCAAGTTCGTGCAACCGCGTTGACGCTAACGACCTGAACCCGTGGCCGGTCATTTCTTCTTTGGTGTAGCCCAAGCGGCGCAGGGCCGTGTTGACGGTGTTCTCGGACATGCAGCGGGTCGGGGTCAGTTCGCTAGGGAAGACAAACCGGCCGCCTCCGGTCAATTGGTGGATTTCGCGCAGTAGGGTCAAAACTTGCCGGGATAATGGCACGATATGTTGCTCGCGCATTTTCATCCGGTGTGCCTGAATACGGATTTCCGCCGCCTCGAAATCAACCTCGGACCATTCCAGGCCGCGAAGTTCACCGGGCCGGAGGAATAAGTGCGAGGCCAGCTTGAGGGCGTATAGAGTTTGGGGGTTGCCGCCGTATTCATCAATGGCGCGGAGTAGCGCTCCAATTTCCTTCGGATCGGTAAGCGAAGCATGGTGCTTGACCTTGATGGGCGAGAGGGTCTCACGAATGAAGTACGATACATCGTGTTCAGCCCGGCCGGTGCCAACGGCGTAGCGCAGGATTTTACCGCAACTCCAATGGAGCCGCCGCGCAATGTCGGGAGCGCCTCGGGCTTCAACCCGGCGGAGTAGGGCGAGTAATTCAGGCGCGGTTATGTCCCGAACAGACTTCGCGCCGATGTAAGGGAACACGTCCTTTTCCAATCGGCGCAAGAGTTTGTCGGCATAGGCCGGGGACCATTTTGGCTTGAACTTGTCTTGCCACTCCCGGGCAATCAGTTCAAATGTCTCTACGTCTTGGATTGAGACTGCCTCGACGGCTTTTTTCACCGCGCCCGGGTCTTGGCCGTTGACCAATAGCTTGCGGGCGTCGGCGCGGCGGTCCCTGGCGTCTTTCAAGGATATATCCGGCCACAAGCCGAAGACCATGCGCTTTTCCAGCCCGGCCAATCTGTACCGAAGCCGCCAGGACTTCCCGCCAGTGGGTAGCACTTCCAGGAAAAGGCCGCCGCCATCGGTCAACTTGTAGGCCTTATCTTTGGGTTTGGCGTTGCGGATTTCAACTTCGGTAAGGGGACGGGTTGTTCTCGGCATGGGAATACCCCCGTAGGGACATCGAGTTTGGGAGGCGGAAGGCAGTAGGGACACCCGGCAATCAAGGAGGGGCTTAGTTTTCCGGTTGGTGTCCCTAAAATTATCGGCCAATGTCCCTAAAAAATGGCCGCCCCGCTTTCCGTGACCCTAAAATGTCCCTAAATATTTTGGATGTCAATGGACGGCAAAAGACAATCTCGGGCCGCGCGAAAAGATTTCATGCTGATATTATTGACTATTTTATTTTGTGAGGGCAATAAAAAAGCCGTCTGGGACGGCTTTGGAAGGACTTGTGGTGCCGAAGAAAGGACTCGAACCTTCACCCCCTTGCGAGGACCAGACCCTGAACCTGGCGTGTCTACCAATTCCACCACTTCGGCAAAAAGCGGATTTGTTAGATAACCCTCCGCCCGCGCGGCGTCAAGCGCTAAAACGGCCTTTCGCCGTAAACGCCCGCCGCAAACCCGCCGCCCACGGTCCGTGTTGAAGGCCCGGGGCTTTTGGGGTACCGTGCGCCCGCTGCCGCGAAACGCGCACAGCCAAGGTTCCCATGATCGTAGCCAAAAACCTCGAAGAACTGAGCGGCAGCATCGGCGCCGCCTGCGCGACCATCGGCAATTTCGACGGCGTGCATATGGGCCACCGCCGGCTGATCACCCGCGTCAACGACCGGGCCCGCGCCAAAAACATGATCGGCCTGGTCGTCACCTTCGACCCGCATCCGCTCACGGTCGTCGGCAGCGGCAAAAGACCGCCCTTCATCACGACCGTCAAACGCAAACTCGAACTCATCGAATCGCTCGGCTCGCACCTGACCGTGGTCCTGCCCTTCGATAAAAAACTGGCCGCCCTGGAACCCGAGGACTTCGTCCGGGAATACCTGGTCCAGGGCCTGCGCGTCAAAGAACTGGTGATCGGCTACGACTACGCCTTCGGCAAGGGACGCAAGGGCAATTTCGACATGCTGCGCGCGCTCGGGGACCAATACGGCCTGCGCGTCGAGCAGCTCGACCCGGTCATCATCGACGGCGCCGTGGTCAGCTCCACCCGCATCCGCGACATGATCCGGGCCGGAGACGTCTGGAACGTCAAACCGCTGCTCGGCCGGTTCCACGAACTGGAAGGAACCGTGGTCCACGGACACAGCCGGGGAAAAAAACTGGGCTTCCCCACCGCCAACCTGCAACCCGACGTCGACCTGCTGCCCAAAACCGGCGTCTACGCCGTCTGGGCTTCGCTCCAAGGCGGCCTGGTCCCGGGCGTGGCCAATGTCGGACTCAACCCCACCTTCGGCGACAACGCCCTGTCCGTCGAAGCCCACCTCTTCGACTTTTCAAGCGACCTCTACGGACAGCATCTGCGCATCCACCTCGTCCAGCGGCTGCGCCCGGAACGCAAATTCGACAATATCGAGGCCCTGGTCAGCCGCATCCGCGAAGACGCCGCCCTGGCCAGAGACGTCCTGTCCTCCGCCGAAGCCGAACTCAACTGAACCAATGGCGCGCCTCGCCGCCCCTATTCCTCCTCGCCGTTCCCTCCCGGCTCGCCCCAGGAACGCACCTCCCGGTCCAGGGTCTCCAGGCGCGGCCAGTCGGTGAAGTCGAAGTGCAGCGGCGTGAGGGTGAGGTAGCCTTCGGTCAAAAGCGTCCGGTCCGAGCCCGGGGTGAGACGCTCGCGCGGGATGACGCCGTCGAGCCAGTAGTACTCCCGGCCGCGCGGGTCCCTGCGGGTGTCGTACCAGTCGCGGTAGGTGGCCTGGGTCTGCGGACAGACCCGCAACCCCCGCGTTTCTTCCATGGGCCGGGCGGGAAAATTCAGGTTGAGCAGGCAGCCCTTGGGATGGGCCGACCAGTCCTTGCGCCGGATGAAGTTTTCGGTCCAACGCGCCTGCCCGCTCAAATCGGTGGGCGAGAAATCGTCGACCGAGACTGCCAGGGCGGGCAGGCCGAGCAGGGCACCCTCGGTGGCCGCCGAGACCGTGCCGGAATACAGGATGTCCACGCCGACGTTGGCGCCGTTGTTGATCCCGGAAACCACCAGATCGGGCTTGTCCGCGAGCAGGGCGGCCAGGCCCAGCTTGACGCAGTCCACCGGCGTTCCCATGACGCCGACGCCGGTGAAGCCGTCCTCCCGTATCTCCCTGGCGCGCAGCGGCAGGCTCAGCGTCACGGCGTGCCCCACGGCCGATTGCTCGGTCAAAGGCGCCACGACCGAAACCTCGTGGCCGCCCGCAACCAAGGCGGAGTACAGGGCGCGCAAACCGATGGCCCAGATGCCGTCGTCGTTGGCCAGCAAAATGTGCATGGAAAGCTCCGTTTCTTCCGATTGTCGCCAGCGGATTTTGGTCCAAGTCCGGCCCGGAGGCAACGGGTAATTTCGAGGAGATCAGGGGGAGGCTCCGCCTCTCCCTGGACCCCCTGCGCCAAAGGGGCTCCGCCCCTTTGGAATCCCCGCGGGGGATTAACTGCGAGTAAGCGAAGGAAGACCTTCGCAACTCGCAGTTGAACCCCCGGACCCCCACGTCAGGGGGCTCAGCCGAGCCCCTTGCCGAGGGGGTCCGGGGGGCATCATGCCCTCCGGCGGGGCCTGGGGCGGAGCCCCAGGAGGATGGGGGTCCCGGGGGAAGGGCGCAGCCCTTCCCCCGGGCGATTGACAAGGGTTGTCCGAGAAGGCACGAATCCCGGTGACAGACCGGTGTTTGGAGGCGGGCGGGAGTGGGCGGCAAAAGCGTATTCATTCGGGATTTGGTTCCGGGCGCGCAGGTGAGCGACGTTTTTTTGCTGACCGAGGCCCGGCAGGGCCAGGCGCGCAACGGCCCGTTCTGGTCCTTGCGTCTTGAGGACTCAAGCGGCGCGGCCGAGGCCAAGATTTGGAGTCCGCACAGCCAGGCTTACGAGGATTTGCGGCCGGGAACGTTTGCGGCCGTGACGGGTCAGGCGCAGTTGTACCGCGACAAGGTCCAGGTCAACGTGGAGCGCCTGGATACGCTCGATCCCGCGGCCGCGGGTCTGGACATGGCCGATTTTTTGGTTTCGAGCGCGAGGCCGCCCGAGATCATGATCGAGGAGCTGCTGGAGTTGTGCCGCGAGAACCTGCTCTACAAGCCGTGGTTCAAGTTCTGCCGGTCGGTCCTGGAAAACGAGGCGGTCCGGGACAGGCTCCTGAACGCGCCCGGGGCCAAGAGCATGCACCACGCCTACCGGGGCGGGCTGCTTGAGCACACGCTGGCGGTGTGCCGGCTGTGTCTGTCGATTTGCGCGCTCTACCCGGCGCTTGACCGCGAGACGCTGCTGGTCGCGGCGGCGTTCCACGATCTGGGCAAGGCCTGGGAGCTGAAAAGCGACGTGACCCGCGACTACACCGACGAGGGGCGGCTGCTCGGGCACATCGCCATCGGGCTTGAAATCCTGGAGCCGTTTCTGAAAAAGGCCCGCGACCTGGAGCCGGGGCTCGCCGTGCACCTCAAGCACCTGATGCTCAGCCACCACGGCGAATACGCCTTCGGCTCGCCCAAGCTGCCCATGACCGCCGAGGCCTTCATCCTGCATTTTTGCGACAACATGGACGCCAAGCTCAACACCATCGGCGGCCTGTTCCCCGAGGAGGGCGAGGATGCGCCCGAAGCCCGGGAAATCTGGTCGACCTATCAGAAAAGCCTGGAGCGCCAGATATTTAACCCGCCGCGCACGCCAAGGCCCAGGGCCGCGAAAAGCGCGGACAAGGCTGCCTGCCAATGTTTATTACCTTTGAAGGCATAGACGGCTCGGGGAAATCCACCCAGATCGGGCTTTTGGCCGCGCATCTGCGCGAGAGCGGCCGGCAGGTCGCGGCGACCTTTGAACCCGGCGACGGGTCGCTCGGCCGCGAGCTGCGGCCGATCCTGCTCGATTTGAAAAATAGCGGCCTGTGCGACCGCGCCGAACTTTTCCTGTACCTGGCCGACCGGGCGCAGCACGTGAGCGAGGTGATCGCGCCGGCGCTGCGGGGCGGCGCCGTCGTCCTGTGCGACCGCTTCGTCGACTCCACGCTCGCCTACCAGGGCTACGGCCGGGGGCTGGACCTGGCGATGCTGCGCGAACTCAACGCCCTGGCCGTGGCCGGGACCGCGCCCGATCTGACGCTCGTGCTGGACCTCGCTCCGCAAGTCGGCCTGGCCCGGGCCAAGGCGCGCAACCTGGGCGCGGGAGCGCAAGACAGCGAAGGCCGCTTCGAGGCCCTGGCGCTTGATTTCCACAACCGGGTGCGCGGCGGCTACCTGGAACTGGCCAAGGGCGAACCGGAGCGCATCCGGGTCGTGGACGCCGGCCGGCGGCCCGGGGAAATATTCGAGGACGTGCGTTGCCTGGTGGACGAAAAGCTCGGCGGCGCGCGCTAGAGGCGGGACAGGGGAGCGCGAGGCGCGAGGCGCGGGGGCTGGGAAAGCCTGCGGCGGCCAAAGGGCTGCGCCCCGTGGAATCTCTTTTCGGGGAGTGGTCGCAGGCATGTCCGCTGTTGTCGCTTTTTTTCGACGGATCGCTCAGGGGCTGGGGCGGCGCTGTCCGGTCTGCGGGCGGGTTGTCCCGGAAAAAGGGCTTTGCCAGGGGTGCGCCCGCGAACTGGCGCCCAGACTGAGCGGCTTTTGCCCGGGCTGCGGGACGCTCTACGAAAACGAACCGCCCACCGTCTGTTTCGCCTGCCGCGACGATCCCAGGCCCTGGAGCAGGCTGTCCTTCCACGGCCGGTACGACGGCGCGCTGCGCGATCTCATCTTGCACTACAAATTCTCCGGAGCGCTCGGCCAGGGGCGGGTGCTGCAAGGACTCCTGCGCGAAGCCTACCTGCGCGAGGGCGCGGCGAGCGGAGAGGAAAAACTGGTCGTGCCCGTTCCCCTGCACCCCAGACGCCTGCGCTTCAGGGGATACAACCAAAGCCTGGAACTCAGCCGCGCCCTGGCCGGACTTCCGGGACTGATTCCGTGCCCGGCCGGGCTGCGCCGCACGCGCCACACCACCCCGCAGGCGAACCTCGGCCAAAAAGAACGCCTGACCAACCTCAAGGACGCCTTTGCGGCCGACCCCGGACGCGTCGCCGGGAAGCCGGTCGTCCTGGTCGATGACGTCATGACCACCGGCTCGACCCTGGAATGGGCCGCCAAAGCCCTCAAACGCGGCGGCGCGACCCGGGTCGAATGCCTGGTGCTGGCGCGCAGCTAGACCAGGAGCGGCGCCCGAGGAGGCTCCGCCTCCTCGGGGCTCCTCCGCCGGGGGCGATGATCGCCCCCGGACCCCCGCGTCTGGGGGCTCGATTTGCGGAGTAAACCGGCCCCCAACCCGATAAAAGTTTTTTTTGGAAAGGGTTTCCCCCCCGATTTCTCTTCTCAAACGCCTTTCTTTATTTTATGGCGGAAGCCATGAAGGATCCGGTGGCCGTTTTTTCCGACTACGTGGCTCAGAAGGGGCTGAAGATGACGCCGCAGCGGCGGCTGATTCTGGACGTGTTTTTGCGCGAGCGCGGCCACATGGCCTCGGAGGAACTCTACAACAAGGTCAAGGCCGTCAACAAGGCCGTGGGCCAGGCCACGGTGTACCGCACCCTGAAACTGCTTTCCGGCTCGGGGCTGGCCAAGGAGTTCGATTTCGGCGACGGCGTGAGCCGCTACGAGCAGACCTACGGCCATTCGCACCACGACCATCTGATCTGCGAGCGTTGCGGCAAAAACGTCGAGGTCGTGGACCAGGGCATCGAGGTCATCCAGGAGCGCGTCGCCCGAGAGCACGGCTTTTCCCTGACCGGGCACGTCATGCACCTCTACGGGGTCTGCGCCGACTGCTCCCGGAGCGCTTGACCCCATCCTTGAACAGGGCTAGGCGGAATAATCCAGTAAATCATTGGAGTCCGCCATGAGCCCGGCCGATTCGCCTTCCAATCCGCAAACCTTGACCCCGGAAGCCTTGCGCGGCCTGCTGCGTTCCGGCCGCGAAGTCGCGGTGATCGACGTCATGAACGCCGAGCGCCACGCCCGTTGCCGCCTGCCCGGGGCGAAGAACGCCTGCGTCTACGAGGTGGTCTTTCCCGAGCGGGTGCGCGAAATCGTTCCCGACCCGGCGACGCCGGTCGCGCTCTACGGCGCGGGCGTGACGCCCCACGACGGCGAGTGCGCCGCCGCCAAGCTCGCGCGTTTGGGGTATTCCGAAATATACCTGCTGGAAGGCGGGCTTGCGGCCTGGAGCCGGGCCGGGCAGCCGGTGGAAGGCGAGGCCCCGGCCGAGGCCGAGCTCGCCGCGGCCTCGCTGCGCGTGCCGGACAAGACCTTTCGCGTCGATCCGGCCGCCTGCCTGGTCGAATGGACCGGGCGCAACGCGGGCAACCAGCATCGCGGCCGCGTGAACCTCGGCTCGGGGTCGCTTACGGCCTCGGGCGGGGAGTTGTCCGGCGTCTTTGAAATCGATCTGACGAGCATCCTGTGCTATAATCTGGAGGGAAGCGACCTGCATCCGGTGCTCGTCGCCCATCTGCAAAGCGACGATTTTTTCTTCACCGCCCTGTTTCCCAAGGCGGTGTTCCGGATCGTGCGGGCCGCGCCGATGACGCCGGCCAACCTGAGCGCCCCGAATTATTCGGTGGCGGGCGAATTGACCGTGCGCGGCGCAACCAGGCCGCTTGCCTTCGCGGCCACGGTGGTCGCTCCCCCGGACGGCAGCCTGATCATCGAGGCCCATTTCGACTTCGACCGCACCGATTGGGGGGTGATCTACGGGTCGAGCCGTTTTTTCCACTTTCTCGGCATGTACATGGTCTTCGACCCGATCAGCATGTCCGTGCGCATCCGGGGAGAAGGGGGGGAGTGAGCGGCCGCGGCCGCGGCCGCGCGGCTAGTCCGCCATGGCTGCGGGCGTCCCGGCCAGGCCGCAGAAGCCCTTGGCCCCGGCCCCGTTCGTCTCGCCCCCGGCCAGCCGCCACATCATGCACTGGGAGCCCTGGCAGAACTTCATCTTGTCGTCGTGGGTCATCAGCAGCGGGCAATACTTGAATTTCGCTTCGCTTTCCGGATAGAGCATAAAGCCTCCTTCGGCGGCCGATCACGGCCGTCACGCGGTTTTGATACATGCAACCGCCCGTCCGGGCAATTGCGCGCAACTTCAAAATCACCCCAGCCGCAAGAGCCGCAAGTTGCCCTGGCCCCCCCGTCAAAAACGAAACGGGGCAGCTCCCGGTTTGCGCGCGCGCAAACCGGGAGCTGCCCCGTTGAAAGTTTTTTGAAGAGGGGTTCGGGGAGAAACTTTTTTTCAAAAAAGGTTCTCCCCGATCTTCTTCGGGGTATAAAAAAACCCGGGCGCACCGTGTCGCGGACCCGTGGAAACTCGTTTGTGCAATGGGCCTTGGCCCTATCACCGCATTTCGTGTCGGTTTCCTTCAGTGTCCGCGATCACCTGTGTCCCAGGTCATTTTAATATAAGCATGTCCCGGGGGAAGTCAAAGCGTCGCGGAGCGAGGCTTTACTTCCACGGCCGATTCGGGTTAGCCAAACGGCGTATTGCGTTGCAATCGGCGGGGAAAAATCTTCCGAGTCGCGCAGAGGGAACGCCATGGACGAAAAATCGTTGATCGACAACCATCAATACCTGACCTTTTCTCTCGGCAGCGAGGGCTTCGCCCTGAACATCGCCACGGTCCGGGAAGTGCTCGAACTGACCGCGATCACCAAGGTGCCGCGGGTGCCGCCGTTCATGCGCGGGGTGATCAATCTGCGCGGCCACGCCGTGCCGGTGGTGGACATGCGCAAGAAATTCGGGCTGCGGGCCGCCGAGGACACGGTCAACACCTGCATCATCATCGTCGAGGTGGATTTCGAGAGCGGCAAACAGGTGCTCGGGGCGCTGGTGGACGCGGTGCGCGAAGTGCTGGAATTGCGCGGCGAGGACATCGAACCGGCCCCGCGCATGGGCGCGGCCATCAAGACCGACTATATCATGGGCATGGGAAAGCACGGCGACGATTTCATCATCATCCTCAACAACAACAGCATCTTCACCGAGGACGAACTGGCCGCCATGAGCCAGGGCGCGGATCAGGCCGGCCCGGACGCCGCCGCGGCGTAATACCGCAAGCCCGGACGCGGGCCAGGCCGCGCCAAGGGGCCGGGCCGGGCTCGCGCGGCCATGCAAAAAGGGCCGTGTCCTCGCGGACACGGCCCCGTGAAGAGCGCTGGCGCGGGGCGGCTAGGCCGCAGCCGGCAGGACGTTCACCCGGCATTTGACTTTGTTGTGGCGGGTGTATTTCTCGAATTTGACCACCCCGTCGATCAGGGAGAACAGGGTGTAATCCCTGCCCATGCCGACGTTTTCGCCGGGATGGAACTTCGTGCCGAGCTGGCGCACGAGGATGTTGCCGGCCAGCACGGTCTGTCCGCCGAAGCGCTTGACGCCGCGCCGTTGTCCGGCGCTGTCGCGGCCGTTTCTGGAGCTTCCGCCCGCTTTTTTATGAGCCATGGTAGCCTCCTCCCCTGCATGGGGGAAAATAAAAATCCGCGTTAAGCCTGGATCGCCTTGATCTTTAGGGCCGTGTAGTCCTGACGGTGGCCGGTCTTCTTGTGGGAATCGTTGCGCCGCCACTTGTGGAAAATGATCAGCTTCTTGCCGCGGCCGTGCTCGACGGCCTCGCAGACGACCTTGGCGCCGCTGACGTAGGGCGCGCCGACCTGGGGGTCGCCGGTCCCGGCCACGAGCAGAACCTTATCCAGAACGACTTCCGCGCCTTGTTCGACGGGAAGTTTCTCGACCTTGATTTTCAGGCCTTCTTCGACGCGGTACTGTTTGCCGCCGGTTTCGATAATCGCGTACATTCCATTCCTCCGATGCGTAAGAAGCGGACCTGTATATCCGCCCCGCCCCTGAAGTCAAGCACAATTTTCATCGAACCGGAGTTGCGCCCTCCGGGGGCCAGAGGAGGCTCCGCCTCCTCTGGACTCCTCCGCCGGGGGCGATGATCGCCCCCGGACCCCCGCGTCAGGGCGAGCCTTGATTAGCCGTCGAAGTCTTCGGGCACGCGGGCCAGGCGGGCCAGGCGGCCGGGGGCGAGGGCGCCCAGGCGGTCAAAGCCCAGAACCTGGGCCGGGGTCGAGGTCATGGCGGCCAGCAGGCGGCCGGGCGGCGGCGGGGCGGGCATGGCCTCGCGCAGAAAACGGGCCTCGTTCCAGAGATTCAGATCGTCGTTGGAGGCCAGGCTGTCCGTGCCCAGGCACAGGCGCAGGCTGGAGGCGAAATAGTCCGCAAACGGCGCCTGGCCCACGCCGATGACGGCGTTGCTGCGCGGGCACAGGCAGACGGCGGTGTTGGTCGCGGTAAGGATCTCCCGGTCGCGCCGGCCGGCGTGGACGCAGTGCACGGCCAGGGTGGTTGCGCCGAGCAGTCCCAGGCGCTGCGCGTAGGCCACGGGCGTAAGCCCCGGCGCGCGGTAGTCTTTGGGCAGCACGCGCTGCGCGAGCAGGTCGGCGAATTCGCCTCGGCCGGTCGCGAGCAGTTCGACTTCGCCTAGGTGTTCGGCCAGGTGGATGGTGAAGGGCAGGCCGTGGGCATTGTCAAAGGCCTTGGCCAGGCGCAGGATCTCGGGGTTGGTGGAATACAGGGCGTGCCCGGCGGCGGCGGTCCGTTGCGGGACGTCCTGGCCGCCTATTTCGCCTGGGGGCGGCGCCTGATCCGGCCAGGGCAAAACATCCGGCCGCGCCTGCCAGCAGCCGAAAAATTCGTTGAACAGCAGGGCGGGAAACGAGGCCGCCCGGCAGGCGGCGGCGACCTGGGCCTGGCGCCGGGTGCTCACGTCGGCCAGGGCCTGGGAGCCGGTGGCGGCCATGGACGCAAGGGCCGAGGCGGCCGGCCCCGGGTCGCGGCAGACCAGGGGTTGGCTGAGCAGCCAGCGCACCCAGGCGGCAAAGCCCGCTCCCCTGGGGCAGGTTCCGGCGAGATGGGCCAGTTCCAGGTGTCCGTGGGCGTTGATCAGCCCCGGGCACAGGGTGATCTCGCCCAGATCGGCGACCGTGGCGCCCCCCGCGCGGCCCGAGGCGCCGAAAGGCTCGACCCGGACGATGGTCGCGCCCTCGACGGTTACGGCGGCGTCGTCGATGGCCGCCTGCCCCGGG
>JADFXV010000051.1 GCA_015233395.1 Desulfovibrionaceae bacterium | reverse complement strand
CCCCCAAAAAACTTTTACGGGTTTCGGGGCGTCGCAAACAGGGGATGGTTGACCTTTGCCCCTCAATACGTTTTCTATGGCCCGCATGAACCGAACGCGCCGGATGCCGGAATTGTCCGAAAGGGGATTCCAAAGGGGCTTAGCCCCTTTGGCCGCCGGAGGCTTTCTTTATCACCCCTCACCCTCACCCTCACCCTCGCCCGCGCCAACACCTCGCCGCGATGATTGAACTTCTGCGCATCCGCAATCTGGCTCTGATCGAGGACATGGAGCTTGAGTTTTCGCCGGGCTACAACGTGCTCACCGGCGAGACCGGCGCGGGCAAGAGTTTCATCCTCAAGGCCATCGGCTTTTTGACCGGCGAGAAGATGCCTGGCGAGTACGTCCGTCCGGGGGCCGAGAAGGCGGTGGTGGAGGCGGTTTTTTCCCTGGCCGGGGAGGAATTTCTCATCCGCCGCGAGCTCATCGTCGAGACCGGCCGCAGCCGTCTGTATGTCAACGGCGATCTGGCCGCGCGCGAGACGGTCCTGGAGTTGCGTCCGAGGCTCATCAGCCTGGCCAGTCAGCAGGCCCAGCTCAAGCTTTTGCAGCCTTCTTTCCAGGCCGGGCTGCTGGACGTCTTTTTGCCGGACGCCTCGCTGATCGGCCGCAAGGACGCCTTGCTCGGAGAGCTTGCGCAGCTGCGCCTGAGCATGGGCGATCTGCAAAAGCGCCGGGACGATCTGGAGGCGCGCCGCGAGTTTCTGGAGCATCAGCAGGCCGAGATCGCCAAGGTGGCGCCGAGCCCCGGCGAGGAGGAGGCGCTTCTCGCGCGCCGGGCTTTGCTGAAGGATTTCGAGTCCGTGCGCCGGGCCGTGGATGGGGCGTTGTCCGTGCTGCACGGCGAGCAGGGCGCCTTGGCCGAGAGCGTGGGCCTGCTTGAGCGCGAACTGGCCGCGCTGAGCGCGCGCTATCCGGAATTTGCGGACTGGCGCGAGCAGGCGCAAAATTTCAAGCACGGGCTCGGCGAGCTTTCGCGCGGGCTGCGCAAGCTGACGGATCTGAACGAGGATGCGGGCGAAGCCGAGGCCATCGAGGCCAGGCTTTTCGGTCTGGCCCAGCTCACGCGCCGGCTCAAGCGCTCCATGCCGGAAATATTTTGCTTGTCGCGGGAGATTGAGGAGAATTTGGCCTTTCTGGACAATTCCGGCCTTGATCTGCGCGACCTGGCCCGCCGCGAGGCCGCCAAGTCGTCCGAACTGGCCGGGGTGCTTGCGGATTTGAACGCCGCCAGGCGCGCCGCCGCTCCCGGGGTGTCCGCCAGGATCGAGGGCGAGCTGGCCGGTCTGGGTTTCGCCCAGGGCGCCAAGGTGCTCTTCGAATTCACGCCCAAGCCGGCGTACGCGCCGCTGTCCGGCGACGAGCTTGCCGAGGACAAGGCCAGGCTTTTGTGGCTGCCCAATCCCGGCCAGCCGCCCTTGCCGCTGGACAAGATCGCCTCGGGCGGCGAGCTGTCGCGGTTTCTTTTGGCCGTGACCGGGCTTCTGGCCGAGGAGGGCGGCGCGGCCCTGGTGTTCGACGAGATCGACGCCGGCATCGGCGGGTTGACGCTCGACAAGGTGGCCGGGCGTCTGGCCAAGCTCTCCGGCGGCCGCCAGGTGATCGTCATCACCCATTGGCCCCAGATCGCGGCCGGCGCGGCGCGGCATTTCCTGGTCGAAAAGGTCGTGCGTGACGGCGTCACCGCCACCTTGTGCCGCCGCCTGTCATCCCCGGAAGTGTTCGACGAACTCTCGCGCATGGCCGGAGGCGGCCGCAGAGGCGAGGCCGTGGCCGGGGAACTGACCGGAAAAGCGCCTGGGCGGTAGCTCCGGGGAAAAATTACTGGAGGGACTTGCAAAAATAGCGGTTTTGCAACGCCTCCGGCGGCCAAAGGGCTGCGCCCGTTGGAATTCCTCATAATTTTACTGAGTTGCTCGGCACTGTTGCGAGTCTGACCTGGCGGCGAACGAATTTTGCAGGCCGTTCACTGGTTTTTGGTTTTCGCGCCTTGCCGTCTCGGAGCGGGAGCATGGCCTCTTGTCCGGGGCGGCGATTTTCGTGCGCGAAGCGCACATGGCGAACTGAAAATTTGAAATTTTCTTTTCATCTGTGTTTTTCTAGTGTGGCGATATAAATCATTTTTCCCTCTTTTTTGAACGACACGTGAATTAATTCACGACCATTCCCTTGACATTTCGCCTGAATTTTTCCAAAAGTCCGGGGGTGTTCAATCGACGAGGGGGAATCTTTTTTTCCCGAGCTTGCGCAATCCACTTCAATACCTTCTAAAGGAGACGCAGATCATGGCGAAATCGAAACTCATTGCCCCGCATGGCGGAAAAGGCCTCGTATGTTGCCTGCTCGAAGGCGACAAGCTCAAAGAAGAGCTCAAGAAGGCCAAGACCCTGAAGAAGGTCGAAGTCACCGCGCGCGAACGCGGCGATCTGATCATGATGGGCATCGGCGGTTTTTCTCCGCTGAAGGGGTTCATGGGCAAGAAGGACTGGAAGAACGTCTGCGCCAAGATGCAGCTGGACAACGGCACCTTCTGGCCGGTTCCGGTCACGCTGTCCGTCTCCAAGGAAGACGCCGCCGGCATCAAGGCCGGTGAGGAAATCGCCCTGGTCTCCGGCAAGGAACTGATCGCGACCATGAAGGTCACCGAGAAGTACGCCCTGACCGACAAAGAGCGCAAATGGGAATGCGAGAAGATCTACAAGGGCGCCGGCGACGACTCGGCCGACGACAAGTTCTGGGAAGTGGCCCCCAAGGACCACCCGGGCGTGCAGATGGTGCTCGGCCAGAAGCCGGTCAACCTGGCCGGTCCGGTGAAAGTCCTCACCGAGGGCGATTTCCCGGTGAAGTACAAGGGCGTCTACATGCGTCCTGCCGAATCCCGCAAGATCTTCGAAGAGCGCGGCTGGTCCAAGATCGCCGCTCTGCAGCTGCGCAACCCGATGCACCGCTCGCATGAATATCTGGCCAAGATCGCCTGCGAAGTCTGCGACGGCGTGTTCATCCACTCCCTCGTCGGCAACCTCAAGCCCGGCGACATCCCGGCCGAAGTGCGCGTGAAGTGCATCGACACCCTGATCAAGCACTACTTCGTCGAGAAGAACATCCTGCAGGGCGGCTACCCGCTCGACATGCGTTACGCCGGTCCGCGCGAGGGCCTGCTGCACGCCACCTTCCGCCAGAACTACGGCGTCACCCACATGATCATCGGCCGCGACCACGCCGGCGTCGGCGACTTCTACGGCATGTTCGAGGCGCAGACGATCTTCGACAAGATGCCCGTGTCCAAAGAGCCCGGCAAGAACCTGCTGTGCAAGCCGATGAAGATCGACTGGACCTTCTACTGCTTCAAGTGCGACGGCATGGCCTCCCTGCGCACCTGCCCGCACGCCAAGGAAGACCGCGTCATCCTGTCCGGCACCAAGCTGCGCAAGATGCTCTCCGACGGCAGCGAAATTCCGGACCACTTCGGCCGCGAAGAGGTTCTGGTCCTGCTGCGCAAGTACTACCAGGGCCTGGAGCACAAGGTCGAGATCAAGATGCACGGCGCCGCTTCCGGCGACAAGGCCAAATAGATTAGGCCCGCATCCGTTTGAAATGACAAAGGGAGGCGCCGCGAGGCGCCTCCCTTTTTTGTTACGCTCGGCGAGGGTTATTTTTTTCCGGCGATGGCCCGGTCGATGGCCGCGAGCAGATCCGCGATCTCAAAGGGCTTGGAAACGAATTCGTCCATCCCGGCCTTGAGGAACCGTTCCCGGTCGCTCTCCATGGCGTAGGCGGTCAGGGCGACGATGGGAACGCCTTTGTCGCGTCCGGGGATCTCGCCGTTTCGGATGTGCCGGGTGGTCTTGAGGCCGTCCATGACCGGCATCTGGATGTCCATGAGGATCACGTCGAAGGGTTCCGCGACCAGGGCGGCCAGCGCCTCCTCGCCGTTTTCCGCCTCGGTGACCGTATGCCCGATGCGGCGCAGGATCTTGCTTGCGGCCATGCGGTTGGTCAGTTCGTCTTCGACCAGCAGGATCGAGAGCTGGCGATGGATTTGGGGCAGGACGGCCGGCGGTTTCTTGGCGGCCCCCGGCTCTTTGGCGGCCGCAGTCCAGAACGGCAGGGCGACGTGGAAGGCGCTGCCGCGTCCGATTTCGCTTTCCGCCCAGATCGTTCCGCCGAGCAGTTCGGCCGATTGCTTGGCGATGGCCAAGCCAAGCCCGGAGCCGCTGTAGCGCTTGGTCAGGTATTCCTCGGCCAGGGCGAAGCTCTCGAAGATCGAGTCCAGCTTGTGCTTGACGATGCCCACCCCGGAATCGGACACGGAAAAGATCAGGCACGGGCCGGAAAAATCCGCGGCGGCGCGGATCAGGCCGCGCTCCCTGGCCGTCTTCGCGTCCAGGCGGGAGACGTCCAGGCGCACGTATCCCGAAAGCGTGTGGCGCACGGCGTTGCTCACCAGATTGGTCAGGATCTGGCGCAGGCGGAAGATGTCGCCCACGAGCGCTCCCGGCACGTCATCCTCGATGTGCGAGGTGAACTCAAGCTTCTTGAGCCTGGCTTGCACGGCATACGTGTTGAGCAGGGAGGCGAGCGCTTCCTCGACCTTGAATTCGTTCATCAGCGCCTGGGCGGCGCCGGATTCGATGTTGGCCAGTTCCAGGAGGTTGTTGACGATTTTCAGCAGCTTGCGCGATTCCTGGAGCATGAGCTCCAGGTAATGCTTCTGGCTGCCCTGGGGGGATTCCGAAGCGGCCAGCTGGATCATGCCCATGATGCCGTTGAGCGGCGTGCGCAGTTCGTGGCTCATGTTGGCCAAAAACTGGGTCTTGGCCCGGTTGGCGGATTCGGCCGCGTCCCGGGCTTGGGACAGATCGTCCTCGCGTTGTTTGCGTTGGATGGCCAGGGCGTAGAGCCGGGCCATGCGGCCGATGGCCGTTTCGTCGTCGCCGGTGTAGTCCCTTTCAGCGTTGGCCAGCAGGATATGCCCGGCCAGGTTGCCGTCGTACACGGCGGGCACGTTGAGATAGTTGCGTATTTGCAGGTGCCCGGCCGGAACCTTGCCCCGGTCGAGTCCGGCCGGCTCGTTGCGGTAAACCCCGGCCGGGGACTCGCCGCCGTGTTCGCCTGGCGCGTTTTTCAGGCGCAGGATCGTCATGTCGCCGATCGCGTCCGGGGGGCAGGCATTGTGGGTGGTCGCGTGGACGGTCACTTCTCCGCTGGCCGGGTCCACCGAGGAGACCAGCCCGTCCCGGCTTCCGGTCAAAAGCCGCGACTTGTCCAGGATCAGGCTCGATATTTCCTCAAGCGAGATCCTGCCGCCGACCAGGGCGCCCGACAGGGCGGCGATGGCGGAGTTGGTCAGCAGTTCGCGGCCAAGCGAATCCTCGGTCTGTTTGAGCGCCTTGGCCTGCTCCCATTCGCGCAGAACCCGCTCGGCGGCGCGAGGCATTTCGGAAACCGAGTCCGGCGACTTGACGAAATAATCCATGGCCCCGGCCTTCATCGCCTCGACCGCAGTCTGTTCCGACCCCCGGCCGGTCATGACGATCACCGGGATGCATTGCCTACGTTGGCCCTGAAGCAATTCCAGGCCGTAGCCGTCGGGCAGGTGATAGGCGGTGACGACGAGGTCAAACGGCTCGCGGGCCAGAAGCTCCTTGGCCTGCCGCAGCGACTGCGCCGGCCGCAACGTCGCCGGACGCTCCTGGGCGCCGAAAGCGCGCAGCAGCGGAAGCGCGTAGGCCTGATCGTCCTCGACCAGAAGGATTCGGGTATTTTCCGTCATGATCGATCCAAGCGAAAGCCGGGGATGTCGAACGCCGTCACGTCCCGGCCGCGCATCCCCAAAAAAATTGATCGCCAAGGCTGAATGTCTTTTCAAGCATGCCCCAAAGTCGCGGCGTTGACAAATACATTCGCATGCCCGGGCAGGATTTGTCCCGCCATCGATCGCACCGTCTGGCCGGCCCAAACGCCTTCGTTTACAATTGCGGCCGAACTTGGCATACCCGGGCGGCGCTTTCCCTACGAAAGCGACTTGCAAACACGGTCCGGACCAGGCGTTTTTTGTTTCGAGACGCAGGACCGTTTAATAAAAAAATAAATGATTCAGGCTTGTTGAACATCGGAGCAGACATGAAAGCGATCCATCCCGGCGTGTTCCGCGCCTACGACATCAGGGGCATCGTGGACCGGGACTTCGATCCCGAATGGGTGCGGCGGCTGGGCCGGGCGCTCGGGACCTATTTTGCGGCCAAGGGCCGCGACCGGGTAGCGCTCGGCCACGACTGCCGCCTGAGCTCGCCCGTGTACCGTGATTGCCTGGCCGAAGGCCTGACCGGCTGCGGCCTGGACGTCGTCGATATCGGCATGGTCCCAAGCGGCGTCTTCTACTTCGCCGTCAAGACGCTTGGCTGCCAGGCCGGCGTGGTGGTCACGGCCAGCCACAACCCGTCGGAATACAACGGATTTAAAATCTGGGACGGCGAGAGCACCATCCATTCCGAAGAAATCCGGGAAGTTTACCGCATCATGGAGAGCGGCGATTTCGTGCGCGGGGCAGGTCTGCTGTCGAGCCACGACATCAAACCGGCGTATCTCGAATATATCGCCGCGCAAATCCGCCTGACCCGGCCGCTGACGGTCGTGGTCGACGGCGGCAACGGCGCCGCCGGCCTGCTGTGCGTCGAGGCGCTCACAAAAATCGGAGCCACGGTCGTCCCTCTCTACTGCGAGCCCGACGGCCGCTTCCCCAACCACCACCCCGATCCGGTGGTCGAAGAAAACATCCGCGACCTGTGCGCAAGCGTGGTGAAGCATAAGGCCGACTGCGGCGTCGGCCTGGACGGCGACGGCGACCGCATCGGCGCGGTCGACGAAACCGGCCGGCCCATGTACGGCGACGCGCTCCTGGCGATCTACGCCCGGGGCGTGCTGGCCGTAAATCCCGGGGCCACGATCATCGGCGAAGTCAAATGCTCGCACCTGCTCTACAAAGACATCGCCGATCACGGCGGCGTCCCGGTCATGGCCCGGACAGGACACTCGCTGATCAAAGCCAAAATGAAGGAAACCGGAGCGCTGCTCGCCGGCGAAATGAGCGGCCACATGTTCTTCGCCGACCGCTACTACGGCTTCGACGACGCCATCTACGCCGCCGCCCGCTTCCTGGAAGTCCTGGACAAGACCGGCGCCCGCGCCGGCGAACTGCTGGCCGATTGGCCGCAAACCTTCAATACCCCGGAAATTCGCCTGGATTGCCCGGACGCGATCAAATTCGAGGTCGTGCGCCTGGCCCGCGACCACTTCCGCGAAAAATACCGGATCATCGACGTGGACGGCGTGCGCGCCGTCTTCGACGACGGCTGGGGACTGGTGCGCGCCTCCAATACCCAGGCCGTGCTGGTCCTGCGCTTCGAGGCGCAGTCCGAAGAACGCCTGGCCGCAATCCGCCGCGATATGGAAACCCCGCTCAAGGAAATCATCGCCAAATTGTCGGTATGAAGAAGACCAGAGGAGGCTCCGCCTCCTCTGGACTCCTCCGCCGGGGGGGGTGACCCCCCCCGGCGGGGGTGCAGGGGGCAGCGCCCCCTGCCGGGGCCTGGGGCTGCGCCCCAGGAATCTTATATCTCGCTCACCAGTTCCATGAGTTCCTTGTCGATCTCCAGCAGGCGGTCGCGCAGGTCGGTTTGGGCCGTCCAGGGTTTGGTTTTCACCTTGGCCAGGCGGTCTTTGAGCAGGGCCAGTTTGGCTTCGGCGTCGGTGAGCAGGTAGCTCCAGTCGATGCTCGGCGCCGCCAGTTCCCTGTCCACGGTCACGGCGGGTTCGACGCCCGCTTTCAGGACGCAGGTTTCCAGGTATTCCGGGACGTACACCGCAAAGCCGAAGCGCTCGCGGATGAGCGCGGCCAGGGTCTGTTGCGCCGCATTTTCTCCGTGGACCAAAAACACCTTCAGGTTCGGGTTTTTGAAATGGGTCATCCAGGCCAGGATCTGGCTTTGCCCGGCGTGCGCCGAGAAGCCGCCGATGGTGAAGATCCTGGCTTCGATGGCCACGTCCTCGCCGAAGAGTTTGATTTTTTTGGCCCCGTCCACGATTTTGCGCCCGGGCGTGCCTTCGCCCTGATAGCCGACGAAGACGATGCTCGCCCCTTTGCGCCAGAGGTTGTGGCGCAGGTGGTGCTTGATGCGTCCGGCGTTGCACATGCCGCTGGCCGAAATGACGATGGCCGAACCTTGGCTTTCGTTGATCCGCCGGGAGTCTTCGGTGCTCTCGGTGAAGCGCAGGTTGGGGACGCCGAGCGGGTCTTCGCCCTTGGCGATCATGGCGTTGGTTTCCGGGTCCATGAATTCCGGATGCTTGCGGAAGATCTGGGTGGCCCGGATGGCGAGCGGGCTGTCCAGGTAGATGGGCATGCCGGCCGGCAACTGGCCTGCCTTGGACATCTGGTGCAGGATGTAGAGCACTTCCTGGGTGCGCTCCACGGCGAAGGCCGGGATGATGATCTTTTCGCCGCTGGCCTGGCTGTAGGCGATGGCTTCGGCCAACTCCTCGCGGCTTTGGGACTGGTCTTTGTGGTCGCGGTCGCCGTAGGTCGATTCCATGAACAGGTAGTCGGCCTGGCTGATGGTGGCCGGGTCCTTCATGAGCAGTTGATCCGGGCGGCCGAGGTCGCCGGAAAAGACGTATTTGGTCCGGACTCCGCCGTTTTCCTTGACCCAGAGTTCGATGAAGGCCGCGCCCAGGATGTGCCCGGCGTCCTGGAAGCTCGCGGTGACGCCGGGAGTGGGTTCGATGACCGCGCCGTAGGGCACGGTCTCGATCAGGGGCATGACCGCCTGGGCGTCGCGCACGGTGTAGAGCGGATCGCTGCGCTTGCCGCCGTGGCGCTGCTCGCGCCTGGACTGCCATTCGGCTTCCATCTCCTGGATGTGGGCGCTGTCGAGCAGCATGATTTCAAGCAGGTCGCGGGTGGCCGAGGTGGTGTAGATTTTGCCCCGGAACCCCTTTTTGACCATGCGCGGCAAGAGCCCGGAATGGTCGATATGGGCGTGGGTGATTAAAAAGAACTTGACGTTCGGCGGATCGTACACGCTCGCGCCCAGGTTGCGCCGCTCGATCTCCGCGTTGCCCTGGTGCATGCCGCAGTCCACGGCGAACCGCGCGCCCGCGGCCTCCAACATGAAACAGGAACCGGTGACCGTCCTGGCCGCGCCGAGGAATTTGACGTTCATGAAAACTCCTTTGGGGGAGGGATTGGGAGAACCGGGGGAAAACCCCTTTTGTGAACAAAAGGGGTTTTCCCCCGGATCCCCTTTCCCCAAAAAACTTTTAGGGGTTTGGGTTTAAGACGCTGTCCGGGGGCTCAAACCGCGCCCCTTGACGTGGGGGTCCGGGGGCGATCATCGCCCCCGGTGGGGAATCCAAAGGGGCAAAGCCCCTTTGGGCCGTTTGGCCGGTCAGGCGACCGGGCCGATATTCCAGATGTCGCGGCAGTATTCGCTCACGGCCCGGTCGCTGGAAAACCGGCCCATGCCGGCCACGTTGAGGATTGCTTTTTTGGCCCAGCCCGTTTGGCCGGTGTAATCGTTTTCGATACGCTCCTGGGTTTGGGCGTAGGGGATGAAATCGGCCAGATGGTAATAGCGGTCGGCGCTGGAAAGCAGCTTGTCGGCCATCCAGTGGAACAGCCCGGGTTCGTCCGGGCAAAAGCGGTCCTCGCGCAGGGCGTCGAGCACCCGTTTGATTTCCGGGTGGCCGTTGTAGAGGCTTCCGGGCGCGTAGCCGGTTTTTTCCAGGGTGGCGATGTCTTCGGTGCGCAGGCCGAATATGTAGATGTTCTCTTCGCCGACTTCCTCGCAGATTTCGATGTTGGCGCCGTCCCAGGCGCCCACGGTCAGCGCGCCGTTGAGCGAGAATTTCATGTTGCCGGTGCCGGAGGCCTCGGTGCCGGCGGTGGAGATCTGTTCGCTCACGTCTGCGGCCGGGATCATGCGTTCGGCCAGGGTCACGCGGTAGTCGGGCAGGAAAAAGACGCTCAGATGCCCGCGGGCCTTGGGGTCGGCGTTGATGACGCGGCCGAGGTTGTTGATGAGTTTGATGATCTGTTTGGCCTCGAAGTAGCCCGGCGCGGCCTTGCCGGCGAAGATGTAGGCTTTGGGGTGGACCGGGGCGACGTTGTCCTCGGTCAGGCGCAGGTATTGCCAGATGATGTGCAGGCAGTTGAGCAGCTGGCGTTTGTATTCGTGGATGCGTTTGGCCTGCATATCGAAGATGGCGTCCGGCGGGCACTCCTGGCCCAGGTGCGAGCGGATGAAGTTGGACAGGGCTGCCTTGCGGTCGCTTTTGGCCTTCATGAATTTTTGGCGAAACGAGGCGTCGCCGGCGAATTTCGCCAGCCCTCGCAACTCGTCCAGATCGGTGATCCATTTGGGGCCGATGGCCTCGCTGATCAGCCCGGCCAGCTCCGGATTGGCCGCAAGCAGCCAGCGTCTCGGGGTGACGCCGTTGGTCTTGTTGTTGAATTTGTCCGGCCACAGCGCAAAATAGTCCGGGAAGAGCCGGGTGGCGATCAGGCCGGAATGCAGCTTGGAGACGCCGTTGACCGAATGCGAACCGGCCACGGCCAGCGAGGCCATGCGCAGTTTCTTCTCCGGGCCTTCCTCGATGAGCGACATGCGGGCGAGTTTTCCCTTGTCGCCGGGATAGCGCGCCGCCACCGCGCCCAGAAAGCGGCTGTTGATCTCGTAAATGATCTGCAAGTGGCGCGGCAGGAGCCGCTCCATGAGCGAGACCGGCCAGATCTCCAGGGCTTCGGGCATCAGCGTGTGGTTGGTGAAGGCGAAGGTCCGTTCGGCGATGGCCCAGGCCTCGTCCCAGGACATGCGGTGCTCGTCGATCAGCAGGCGCAGGAGTTCGGGCACGGCCAGCGAGGGATGGGTGTCGTTTAAGTGGATGGCCGCCTTGGCGTCGAAGTTCTCCAGGCCGGGATTCAGGCGCAGGTGGTTGTGGATGATATCCTGCAGGGCGCAGGACACCAGGAAATATTCCTGGATCAGGCGCAGTTCCCGGCCGTAGGTCACGTCCTCGCGGGGATAGAGCACCTTGGAGACGGTTTCGGATTCGACCTTGCGCTTGACCGCGTCGAGATAGTCGCCGCTGTTGAAGATGTCCATGTTGAATTCGGAGGAGGCCCTGGCCGCGAACAGGCGCAGGATGTTGACCGTGCGGCCGCCGTATCCGGCGATGGGGATGTCGTAGGCCACGCCCCGGAAAGTTTCCCAGTCCACCCAGCGCGGGGCGTATTCGCCTTTGGCGTCGACGCCGTCCTTGATGCGGCCGTAAATGCGCACCGGGTAGTGAAGATAGGGGCGGTGCAGTTGCAGGGGCATGGCCTCGGCCATCCAGAAGTCCGGCCGTTCGCGCTGATAGCCGTTCTCGATGGTCTGCCGAAACAGCCCGTATTCGTAATGGATGCCGTAGCCCACGGCCGGTAGTCCCATGGTGGCCAGCGAATCCAGGTAACAGGCGGCCAGGCGGCCCAGGCCCCCGTTGCCGAGCGCCGGGTCGTGCTCCAGTTCCACCGCTTCTTCCAGGCTTTCGCCGAACTGCTCGAACACGTCTTTGCATGTTTCGTACAATCCCAAGTTGATGAGATTGTTGCTAAGACATCGGCCGATGAGATATTCGATGGAAAGGTAATACACCCGCTTGCAATTGGCCGAGTCGAAGCGCTTTTGCGTCTCCAGGATTTTTTCGACGAGTCGGTCGTTGATGGCCATGCCCAGCGAATGCGCCTTGGCCAACAGATGCGTTTGGCCGGGATTGCTTCCGAGGTCATGTACAATATGGCCGAGGATGGAGTCGGACAAGGCCTTTTTCGTGTTTTTGAGCGGCGCAAGCGTGGGCATCGTCATGATCGCATCCTTGTTCGGCGTTGGTGCGACGGCCGGGGCCGGTCCCCGGGAATGCCGCATTCGGACGTGTGTTTTTGTCGAAACGGCGACAAAAAAACACTTCCAAGGACCAATGGAATAGGTTACAAAACGGCGAAGAAACAGACTAAGACGAAACGTCGGCCAACCATCAGCCGGGAGTCAAGGCCAGGTCGATGACCTTGTGTAAGCCGCTTGTGCCCTATTTTTCCGTTTGCATCAATCGCAACCCGACAGGACGCTGACCGGGTCATGCCGTACTATCTCGACCTCCTGTTCAAACCGCGCCTGGACGGCGGCGAGCTCAAACCCAAAGAGCTCGAAAGCGGCGGCGTGGATCTCTTCGATCTGGGCCTGATTCAAAACGTCATCGCCGGCCAGCCTCTGGCCAATTGGCGGGAAGTGGGCGCGGACGAGGCGAAAAGCCTGCGGCCGGAGCTGCTCTTCGCCTCCACGGATTTCCCCATGGGGCCGGGCGTCATGCTCAACCCGGGCGACAAGAACCAGCTTTTGTCCGGGGTCAACGGCGCGGTGTCGTTTTCGGGCGGCAAGATCGAGGTGCGTCAGGTCATCCGCCACGAGGGCGACGTCGGCCCCAGAAGCGGCAACATCTTTTTTGTCGGAGATTTTCAGGCCACGGGCACGGTCCACTCGGGCTACAAGCTCCAGGCGCGCAACGTCAGGATCGCGGACGCCGAATCGGGCAGCCAGATCAAGGCCCAGGAATCGCTCTTCATCGAAAACGGGGTCATCGGTTCGCCCAAGACCGTCATGGAAGCCGGGGCCAACCTGCGCGCCGGATTCTGTGAAAACGCCATCCTCATCGCCCGCGGCAACATGCTCATCGAAAAAAGCTGCGTGAACTGCAAGATCTACGCGGGACCCTACCTGGCCGTGCGGGGAACGCTGACCGGCCGCAAAGCTTACGTCCGGGAAAAACTCTACGTGGGCGAGCGCCTGGGCTCCAAAATGGGCGCGAACACCCAGATCGTCATCGGTTTCGATCCCTCGCTGCTGGTCAAGGCCAAAATGCTTGAACTGGCCGTCCGCGAACTGCGGCGGCGGCAAGACGAATACCAGCGCCAAGTGGACGCCGGCGACAATCAAACAGACGAATTCGCCCGCCGGCTCGATAACGCCATGACCAAAATGACCCTCCTGGTCCAACAAAAACGCCTGGTCTGGGATCAAATCGCGGCCACGACCTCCAGCCTCGAAGACGGCGAATGCTGCGTGATCGTGCCCGGACAAATCTACCCGGGCGTGGAAATCAGCATCGGCCCCTACCACTACGAAGTCGAAGAACCAATGCAAAACGTCCGCCTGTCCGTCAAAGACCACGAAATAACGATCACCTCCCCCGCGTCCTAACCCGGGCAAGGGCGCCGCCCTCGCCCTCCGGGGGCCAAGGGGCTTTGCCCCTTGGAACCCCACCGGGGGCGATGATCGCCCCCGGACCCCCGCGTCAGGGGCTCAGCCGGGCCCATTGACGGGGGGGGCCGGGGGGCAAAGCCCCCGGCAATTGGGGGTCATGCCCCCCGGCGGGGTCCAGGGGCAGCGCCCCTGGGGTCTTACCAGCTGTTGACTTCGGGGCGGTGGTAGTAGAATTCGATGCGGCGGTTTCGGGCGCGGTTTTCCGGGGTGTCGTTGGGCACGAGCGGTTGAGTGTCGGCGTAGCCGGTGGCGCGCAGTCGCGAGGGCGAGATGCCGCCGGCCTGCAGGATGTAGCGCAGGGCCGCCGCCGCCCGGGCGGCCGAGAGTTCCCAGTTGGAGGGATACAGGGAGTTTGCGTTCTCGGTGTTGTCGGTATGGCCGCGCACGACCACGTCGTAATTGAAGTTTTTGAGCACCTTGACCACATGGTCCAGGACTTTTGACGCTTCGGGCTTGAGATCGGCCTTGCCTGGGCTGAACAGGACCGAGTCGTCCACCCGGAAGAGCACTCCGTCGTTGTCCGAGGAAAAGCCCAGGTTGCGTTGGAGTTCGGGGCTTTGGACGGCCAGTTCCTTGAGCTGCATGATCAGGCCGTATTGCAGCCGCTGCCCTTGGGACAGGCTGGCGGTGGGGGCTTGTTTGTTGCTGGTGCTCAATTCGAAGACTTTTTTCTCGTTGGTGTCGGCGCCGCCTTTTTTGCTGATGTCGCTGGCCGGGTTGAAATAGATGGCGACCTGCTTCTTCTTTTCGGTCGGCACCGAGTTGATCAGCCACATGAGCAGGAAAAAGGCCATCATGGCGGTGACGAAGTCGGCGTAGGCGACTTTCCACGAGCCGCCGTGGCTGCCGGCCGCGACCTTCTTGACTTTTTTGAAGATGGGCCGTTTGAGGCCCTCGGATTCCATCCCGGATTTGACCGAGTCGGCTCCGCTTTTCTTGTCAGCCATAATCCGCCGCTTTGAGTCTTGGCCGGCCGCGCCCGTTGGAGGGACGCCGGTTGGCCGCAATGTTGCAGATGCGCATCGAACCGATCGGCGCTACCCGGGTTGGCTGGGTTGTCCCGGCGAGGCGTCGCGAGCGCTACGGACCGCGAAAAAACAGGCCGGGGCGTGGATTGCGTTCCGTCATCCGCTCTGTAGCCTGTTTTCACCCCGCCGCCAAGGTCGATTTTTTTATTCCACTGAAATAATAAGTCTTTTTTCTGTGAGAGGATGAATTCGTTCTCCCGCCCCGGGCGCGCTTCAAACTGAAACGCCCGGCCGTGACGTATCAGGGCCGGGCGTTTCGCGCGTGGATGGGCGCTTGCTCAGACATAATTCTCCTTGAGGCCGCTGGCCTGGTTTTTGAGCGATTGGTCCAGCTTGATGATCTCGTCCGAAGGGATTTTGCGGATGAGCTTGCCGGAAGCGTCCTCGACCGAAACCTGGATTGCGTCGGACTTCCCCACCAGTTTGAACGACAGATTGAGCCCTTTGGCGTCGGCGTTGTCCTGAATCGACTTGACGATCTTCTCGGCCTGCCCTTTGGTGAGGGGGGCCGGGTCGTCTCCGCCGCCAGCCGCCTTGGCCGCCGGCGCGGTCTCGGCTTGCTTGCCGGAGGCGACCGCCTGGGCCGCCGCCATCTGCGGCGCGACCTGCTCGGTGACCGGCGTTTTCGGACTTGCCGTGGCCGCCAATTCGACAATTTCCATATCCCCTCCTGCGACAGACTCTTGTTGCTGTTCGCGTACCGAACTTATCGGCACTCATGAGGGGAAAGTTTAGGACGAGGCGAAAAATGCGGCGCAATGATTGCCGGGAGCATGGAGTTTGGGGAAGGGGGGGCCGGGACGCGGCCCCCGGCGATCAGGAAATCTTCGCGCCGCTTGGGACCGGGTTCGCCGGGGAGAGCAGTTCCAGGCCGCCTTCGCGGCGCACGGCCAGGATCATGCCGCGCGAGACGACGCCGCGCAGTTTGCGGGGTTTCAGGTTCGCGAGCATGGCCACCTGCCTGCCGACGAGGGCGTCTGGGTCGTGGAATTCGGCGATGCCCGCGACCACCGTGCGCGGCGACCCCTCGCCGATGTCGATCAAGACTTCGAGCAGCTTGTCCGCCCCGGCGACTTTGGCGGCGGCGACCACCGTGCCCACGCGCAGGTCCAGGCGCTGGAAATCGGCGAATTCGATTTCCGGGCAGCCTTCCGTTTCCGTCGCCGGTTGGGCGGGCGTTTGCGCGGCGGCCGGGGAAGGCGCCGGGCAGGGGGCGGGCGCGGGGGCGGCCGGGCAGGGTTTGGCCGTTTTGGCGGGTTTTTCGGGCATGGCCCCGGGCGTCGCGTCGATGCGCGGGAATTGGTTGGAGCTGGCGGCCACGCTCGCGCCGGCCGGCAAGAAGCCCCAGGAGCCGATTTCGTCGGTCAGGTCGTAGTCTTTGGGCAGCGGCCCAAAGCCCAGTTGGACGAGCATGGCGCCGGCCGCCTCGGGCATGACCGGGACGAGATGGACCACGGCTTTGCGGGCCGCTTCCAGGACCGTGTACAGCGCCAGCCCGAGTTTGGCGGTCCGGCCTTCCTTGAAGAGCGTCCAGGGGGCTTGGGCGTCGATGTATTTGTTGAGCGCCCGGATGAGTTCCCACAGCGACTCCAGGGCGCGGGAGAATTGCAGCGCGCCGAACAGGGCGTGGAAATTCTCCAGGGCGTCGCTCGCCAGCTCGATGATCGCGCGTTCCTCGGCCTCCGGTTCGCCCGCGGCCGGGACCGCGCCGCCGCAGTACTTGTGCACCATGGTCAGCGTCCGGCTGAGCAGGTTGCCCAGGTCGTTGGCCAGGTCGGCGTTGAAGCGCGCCGTCAGCGACTGTTCGGAAAAAGAAGCGTCCGAGCCGAAGGTCATCTCGCGCAGCAGGAAATAGCGCAATCCGGCCAGGCCGTATTTTTCCGCCATGGCCTCGGGATCGACCACGTTGCCGACCGATTTGCTCATTTTGGTGTCGCGCGAGAGCCAGTACCCGTGGACGTTCAGGTGGTTGTAAAGCGGCAGTCCGAGCGCCATAAGCATGGTCGGCCAGAAAATGGCGTGGGGCTTGAGGATGTCCTTGGCCACCAGATGCTGGGCCGAGGGCCAGAAATCCGCGAAATTTTTCCCGTCCGGCCAGCCCAGGGCCGAGACGTAGTTGAGCAGGGCGTCGAACCAGACGTAGGTCACGTAGCCGGCGTCGAACGGCAATTCGATGCCCCAGGTCAGCCGCGATTTGGGCCGCGAGATGCACAGATCCTCAAGCACCCCCGAATCCAGGATGGAGAGGACTTCGCTGCGGTACTGGGCCGGGCGGATGAAGTCCGGATTTTCGCGGATGTGCCTGGCCAACCGGTCCTGGTATTTGGACATTTTGAAGAAATAGTTCTTTTCGGCGATGTATTCCGGTTTGGTCTGGTGGTCCGGGCAGACGCCTCCCTGGAGCTCCTTTTCGGTGTAGAAGCGCTCGCAGCCGAAACAGTAATGGCCGCCGTACTCGCCGAAATAGATGTCCCCGGCGTCATGAACTTTTTGCAGGGCGGCCTTGACCGTCAGGGCGTGCGCCGGATCGGTGGTGCGGATGAAGGCCGAGGGGGCCACCCCGAGCTTGGGCCAAAGACTTTGGTAGGCCGCGCTGATCGCGTCGCAATACTCCCCGGGCGTCTGGCCGGCGGCCTGAGCGGCCTTGACGATCTTGTCGCCGTGCTCGTCGGTTCCGGTGAGAAAGAAGGTCTGCTTGCCGGTCAGGGCGGCGAAACGGTTGAGCGCGTCGGCGACGATCGTGGTGTAAGCGTGGCCCAGGTGAGGCCTGGCGTTGACGTAGTAGATGGGCGTGGTGATGTACTGGCGCTTCACGGCTTGGCCTCCGCGACCGGCGTGGATGAGAAACGCGACCGGGCTACCGGGCTAAACGTGCCGAACTTATTCATGGTTGCGGTCCGGGGCCTGGGGCTGAGGTTGATGCGCGCCGTTGCCCGGCTCGCCCTGACCGCCCGGTCCGGCCGGTCCGGTCGGGCTCGATTGCGGCCCCGCTTGCTGACCCGGACGGGGACGGGACCTGCCCGGGCGCTTCCTGCGGGCGTTCTGGGTTCCGCCGCCGCCTTGCGCGTCGCCCCGGCCGCCCGAATGGCCGCCGCCCTGGCCGCGACCGGTTTCGCGTACGGTCTCGCCTTCGGCCTGGCCCGCTGCGCCGCCGCCGCGTGATTGGCCCGATTGGCCCGGCGGGGCGTCGCCGCGCAGCTCCGAAGCCCCGGCGCGCAGGGTGTTCCATTCCTCGACGGACATTTCCTTTTCCTCGCCGCTCTCGATCTGGATGGACACGGTCTCCCGGAAGAGATTGGTGCGCAAAACGCGCACCGGTCCCTGGGCGGTGAGGAAGCGCTTGCCGATCTTCGGGCAGCGGCTTTGGAATTCCTCGTAATTGTGCTGCTCAAATCCCAGGCAGCACAGCAATCGCCCGCAGATGCCGGAGATCTTGGCCGGATTGAGGAACAGATTCTGGTCCTTGGCCATCTTGATGGTCACGGGATTGAATTTGCGCATGAACCGCTTGCAGCAGCAGACCTGGCCGCAATTGCCGAGCGCCCCGATCATTTGGGTCTCGTGGCGCACCCCGATCTGGCGCAATTCGATGCGGGTGTGGTAGGCCTTGACCAGATCCTTGACCAGCTCGCGGAAATCGATGCGGCCCGGGGCGGTGAAATAAAACACGATTTTGCCGCGATCGTGGAAAACCTCCACATCCACCAGGCGCATGTCCAAATGGCGTTCCTGGATGCAGGCGCGGCAAAGGCGGTAGGCGTCCCGGCCCTGCTCCTGGTTTTCCTTGTGCTGGGCGAGGTCTTCTTCGTTGGCCAGGCGGTAGATGGGTTTGAGGTCGGCCTCGGAGAGTCCGGGCGGCGCGTCTTCGCGCACCTGGGTGACCTCGGCCATGCCCATGCCCTGCTCGGTCTTGACCAGGACATGGTCGCCGAGGGCGACCACGAAAGGCCCGGAAATAAAATAATAGACCGAACCGTGGGTCCGGAATTTCAGTCCTAAAACATGGCTCATGCGGCACCGCGCGGATGAAACCGGGAAGCGTCGCCTCGGGGGGAGAAAGCCTCCGGCGGCCAAAGGGCTGCGCCCCTTGGAATCCCCTTATATTTCATCGTGTTATTTCATTGTGAATATTGCTTTCCGGGAATGTTCCGGAAAAGTTACGCGAAAAAAACAAGAACTACACGAAAAGCCGGGGAACTTCAATGCGGCCCTCGGGCCTCGCCTGCATTACGAAAGGGACTGTCCGGGCTCAAGCCCTTTGCCCGGCAGCAGGACGGAGCCGCTGCTCCGGGTCTTCATGTTTGGGAATCGAAAACCAGAACCACTGTTTTTTTCAGGGGGCTGCCGTCCCCGTCCCCCGCTCAGAGGCTAGCAGGAAAGCATATAACAGGCTGAAATATTGATCTAAAATGAAGACTTGGAATTCCCTGGCCAGGACAGCCCCTTACGAAAAAAGCCCGCGCGGGAGGACTGCGTCTTTTCAATCCCCGGCAAAGTTTTTTGAGGAAGGGAGGGGTTCGGGGAGGGAAACCCCTTTTTTTCAAAAAAGGGGTTTCCCTCCCCGATTCTCTTTTTTCTTCTTCTTCCCCGCCGTCCTATTCCGGCGCGATTTCCTCGTCGGTCAGGTAGCAGGCCGGGTCTTCGGCCCAGATGTCGCCGTGGTAGGCTTCGGCCCGGGCGCGGAAGTTGCCGCCGCAGATGGGCAGGTAGCGGCAGCGCGCGCAGCGGCCGCCGACGTATTTCTTCTTGTCCTTGAGCTTGGCCAAAAGCTCGATGTTCGGGTCGTCCCAGATCTGGGAGAACGGGCGCTCAAGCACGTTGCCGAAGGTGTGGTTGCGCCAGAACTGGTCGGCGTGCACCTGGCCGTCCCAGGAGATGCAGCCGATGCCCCGGCCGGAGTTGTTGCCCTCGTTGTAGGAGAGCAGCTCCATGACCTCGGCGGCGCGGGCCGGGTCTTCGCGCAGAAGGCGCAGATAGACGTAGGGGCCGTCGGCGTGGTTGTCCACGGTCAGGACTTCTTTTTCGAGGCCGGCCGCGAACAGCTCGCGGGTCTTGTCCAGAATCAGGTCCACCGCCTGCCTGGTCTCGGCGTGGTTCAAGTCCTCGTCGATCAACGCCGAACCCCGGCCGGAATAGACCAGGTGGTAGAAGCAGATGCGGGGCACTTCGCGCTCCCGGAGCAAGTCAAACAGCGTGGGAATCTCCTGCCAGTTGCGCTTGTTGATGGTGAAGCGCAGGCCGACCTTGAGCCCCTCGGCCTGGCAGTTGGCGATGCCTTCCAGGGCCTTTGCGAACGAGCCGGGCACTCCCCGGAATTTGTCGTGCACCGCCTCGCCGCCGTCGAGCGAAATGCCCACGTAGGACAGGCCCACGGCCTTGAGCTCCCTCGCCTTGTCGCGGGTGATCAGGGTGCCGTTGGTGGAGATGACCGCGCGCATGCCTTTGGAAGTGGCGTGGCTGGCCAACTCGACCAGGTCGGCGCGCACCAGCGGCTCGCCGCCGGAAAAAAGCATCACCGGCGCGCCGTAGGCGGCCAGATCGTCGATCAAGGCCTTGGCCTGGACCGTGTCGATCTGGTCCGCGCCGCGCTCTTCGTTGGCCTGGGCGTAACAATGCACGCAACGCAGGTTGCAGCGCCTGGTCATGTTCCAGACCACCACCGGCTTTTTGTCCTTGGAAAACTGGAGCAGATGCGAAGGCAACTTGCCGGAATGCCGGCCGTAACGCAGGGCGTCCGAACACTCGACCGTGCCGCAGAACAACTTGGAAATGCCGATCATGGGAGTCCTTTTTTGAGTTGAAGGGAGAATCGGGAGAGGAACCTTTTGTGAACAAAAGGTTCCTCTCCCGAACCCTCTCCTCCAAAAAACTTCAAAGTTTTTTGGGGAAAGGGGGGGGCGGGGGGGAAAACTCCTTTTGTTCACAAAAGGGGTTTTCTCCCCCGATTGCCTTAGGATTTGGGCATTTTTCTCTTATGGCCCTTTTCGTCGATCAGGTTGTAGTTCCAGTTTTTGATGATATCGCCGGTGTCGGCCGCCAGGCAGCTGACGATGGCGTAGATCGGGTCCGTGGGCATGCGGTTTCTGGTCATGGCGATGATGAAATCGTGTTGCATGCCCGGCTCCATGCGTCCGGCCTGGGCCATGTGCCAGATGCGGCTTCCGGTTTTCACGTCGAGGATCTGCAGGTTCAGGCCGACCATGGAGTCGCCCTGGGTGCCGCCGGCCAGGACGTGGGTGATGTTGCCGTTGACCACCAGATCCACGCCCCGGTCGCGGGCGATGAGCATGATCTGCTCGGGGGTTTTGTAATCCAGGCTGGTGTCGTAGAGCAGGGTGGGGAAGACCTGGTCCTTGTTCCAGCCCTGCCAGAAGATCTCGGTGATCTGGGTTCCGATCGACTTGGCCGAAGCGATGTCCTGGCCGACCGTGAAGGGGATGATCAGCGCCTTGAGCGGAGCCGGGGGCGCTTTGGTCGGTTGGACGTAGACCGCCGGGGACTCGCGTTTGACGTAGGCGTCGAGGTAGACGATCGACAGCGAGGTGAGTCTCGGCTCCATGGCGCAGGCGATGAGCCCGAGCAGCAGCAGGATTGAGGTCAAAGGCAGGATGCGCGATTTCATATGATTGTCCTCACTGGGTGGTCGAGGTGGGCGGTTGCGCCCGGCGCACCGTTTCCATGAGCTGGTCGCGCGAGCCGAGCAAGCTCTGGCGCAATTCCAGGCGCTTTTGCGTCGGGATGCCCAAAAATTCGGGCTTGACGGCCATGGCTTCGAGCTGGTTCATCTCGTCTTGAATGCGTTTGACCCTGTCTTGGAAGGCCGGTTCGTCGGGCCACAGACCGGCCGCGATCCTGGCCAGATCGCGCAGCTCCCGGGACAGTCCGGCAAAGGCTTCGGGTTCGACCAGGGCTCGCAGTTCCCGGCTTCGGCGCCAGCGCCCAAGCCACTTGCGGATCGAGTGCAACATCGGCGGTTCCTATCGCTTGGGGGCGAGGTTTTCGATTTTGCGCCCCCGCCGGTTCCGCGCCGCCTTGGGCGCGACCGTATTCAAAAACGGAGGCGGATAATGAAGCCCTCCCGCCTCCAAGTCAATGCGGCGTCATGGTCTGCCATACGGCGAAAAGCAAGACCAGGTAAATCGTCCATTTGATGAGGGCCACGGCCAGGGCGTGAACCATCGAGACGCGGTGGATCTCCCGCACGCCCATGGCCTGCAGCACGATGTTCCAAACCAGGAGCAGGGGCAAGAGCAGGCTGCCGGCCACCGGCACGGCCAGAATCACTCCCGGGGCGGCGCTGTAGCAGACCAGGCGGTGGGTGGCGAAAAAATCGACTTCGGGCGTTCGCAAAACCTTCAGCAGCGCCATGGTCGCCAAGGCATCGATATAGCTTAAAAATCCAAGAAAAAGCGGAAACAGGATAAAGCCCATGAGCAGCCCCGCGGCCGACACCGATCCGAGCTGTCCGAGGATTTCCTGGCGTTCGGGGCCGGAGAACTTGGAGACCGGTCCGGCCAGGGACCAGGCAAAATCGATGAGCAAAAACAGCTCCACGATGATCAGGGAAAAAACCAGGGCGTTGGTCCTGCCGCCGCCCAACTGGCGCAGGCTGGAAAAAAATCGCGCCGGACGGGTCAAAATCATCTTCAGGGTGAGCAAAAAGGCCGGGAAAAAGCCGAACCGGTCATGGCGTTCCCAGGGGATGACCTCCACGGATTCGTCGAGATCGTCGTCTTCGTCGTCCCGGCGCAGGGAAAAATCGTCCTGGGAGTCGTAGTCGTCGCCCGGGCGGCCGCTTCCCGGTTCTTGCCGCAGCTTGGCCCACAGTTCGCCGGCTTTTTCTTTGGCCTTGGCGGCCGGCCCCAGACGTTCGGGCGGGAGGGCGTCTTCGTATTCGCCGCCTCGAAACCGGTTCGGCTCTTCGGAAGCGGCGGAGGCGACGTCATCGTCGTCGAGACTGATTTTTCGCACCGGTTTCGTGTGCTCGCCTTGCGGCTGCACGGGTGCGGGTTTCGCCTCCGGCGCCCCGGCGGCGAAATCCTCGACCAGGAGTTCCTGGGCATGAAGGAGCGGTTTTTTCACCCGCCGCACTTTCGGATCGGCGGGCGGGGCTTCCGGCTCGGCGGCAATGCGGGCCGTCTGCGGCGTGTCGGGCGATTCTGGCAAATCAGGCGATTCGGGCAAACCGGACGAGTGGGGCGAGCCTGACGAACCCGGTGAGTTTGGCGAATCCGGCGCCTCGAAAACCCCGGGCGTTTCAGGCGCAGCGAAAGAAGCGTCCCGCTCCGGCCTTTCCGGCCGAGTCCGGGCGACCGGGGGGGGCATGGGACGCGTGCGTTCGACCGGGGATTCCAGGTCATAGGGCATGAACACGGGAAGGTCGCGAAATTTGAACTTCTTGGCGCACTTGGGACAGGTCGCCAGAGTGGAATTGGGCGGAAGTTTTTCGTCGGCGACGTCGCGTGAAAACCCGCAACCGGGGCAGATGATCTGCATGGTCGATCCTTATGGCCCGCGGGTCGCTCCGATTCCGGCCGTACCGGCCGGCGCCGTGTCCTGGCGGGTCCAAGGCCCACGTTATATCGTCCGGGCAGCGGAATCAAGGCCGGCCCGGTGTGCAAGGAAATTCGAAAACCGTCAGGGAGACGACTGTCGTGATGGACAGTCAATTGGGGCGGGGGGAGTCGAAAACTAGCTGTAACTAACGGTAATTAAGATATTAACTTAAAATCAGACATTTTGGTTACTCGCAAAGTTATACAATAATTCTCCTCTTGATGGGTTTATGCCGTCCTGACCTGCCCCCAGTTTATGTACCAACCCCAATGTTAGTCACTGAAGCATAACGGGCTGGGGCTGGACTGAGGGCCATCCTCCCCCCGGGGGGAGGATGGCCGCCGGTGCCGGTGGTCGGTACCCCA
>JADFXV010000050.1 GCA_015233395.1 Desulfovibrionaceae bacterium | reverse complement strand
GGTTTTCCCCCCGATTCTCTATTTATTCTTCGCCGCCTTCTTCCTCTTCCTCATCCTTGGGCTTCAAATGTTCGGGCACGATGGCCATTTCGATGACCAGCGGCTTGAGGAAGCTCCAGGAGATGCCGATCTGGTATTCTTCTTCCAGGTCGCGGATGGCGTCCCAGCAGTTGTGGCAGGGGCTGATGACCATATCCACGCCGGTGGCCAGGATCTGGTCGCGTTTGGTGAGCAGGGCGCGGTTGCGTTGCGGCCGGTAGAGTCCGATGCCGTTGAAGCCGCCGCCGCCGCCGCAGCAGTAGTTGTGTTCCTTGTTGGGCGTCATCTCGCGCACGTCTTCGCACAGATAGCTTAGGATCTCGCGCGCCTTTTCGGCCAGGCCGTAGTTGCGGATATAGTTGCAGGAATCCTGGTAGGTGACCGGCTTTTTGATTTTCTTGGTTTCGTCGATCTTGATCTTGCCGGTGGTCAGGGCCTCGTGCAGCCATTCCACGTAGTGCAGGTAGGGCACCGGCGGCTTGCCGTCCGGGCGTCCCGCCCAGTAGGGGCCTTCGATGGCCGTGGCGCGGTGGGCGTGGCCGCATTCGGTGCCGGTCACGCGTTTGGGCTTGAGGCGTTCGATGGCGGCGTAGACGTGTTCCACTTGCATTTTGCAGGCCGCCCAGTCGCCGGCGAACATGGCCAGGGCGGTCTGTTCCCAGCCTTCGCTCGGCACGGTCCAGTTTTCGCCGGCCAGGTGGAAGAGGATGGCCGCTTCGGCCACGTCGTTGGGATAGTGTTTGGGCTCGCGGGCGTTGAGCGTATACATCAGGTCCGCGTTTTCCTTGTCGATGGGGATCTCCAGGCCCGGCCATTCTTCCTGGGCCTCTTCGGCCATCCATTCGCAGGTCTCGACCCAGTCCTCGGTGGTCACGTCCATCTGGGCGCGGTAGATGCGGTGCATGCCCGCGCCGATTTTCAGCTCCCAGGGCACGAATCCCTGGGAATAGAGCAGGCCGCGGGTGTAGCCCATCATGACGCCGGTATCGATGCCGTGCGGGCAGTACATGGCGCAGCGGTTGCAGCAGGTGCACTGCGACCAGGCCACTTCCATGGCGCGGAGCATGAATTCGGTGTCCACTTTGCCCTTGCGCCGGATCATCTCGCCCAGGGTGGACTGGATCTTGTAGGCCGGGGACTGTTCGGGCACGCGGTTGTTGACCAGGTACAGGAAGCAGGATTCGGCGCAGTTGCCGCAGCGGGCGCAGATGTCGAGCCAGGTGCGGGTGCGCGACTTGCAGGTTTTCTGGAGCGTGGCCCACAAGGCGGCCTGATCCACCTCCAGGGACTTCATTTCCTGGTAGTATAGCTTGCCACCCTTGTCGCCGAGCAGCGCCTTGAGCTCCTCGACGGTATTGATGGTTTTTTTATTGCAAAGGGTACCTTCGGGCATGTGCGTCACTCCTTATTAAAAGCGGGCCAGGTCCTACCAGACGATGCCGCGGCCGCGTTCGCCGCCGCGCTTGATGCCGAAATCCATCCCGATCTGCCCGCGCGACATGAAGAAGAGCACGAAGTGGTTGAGCTTGGTGAAGGGGATGGCCAGCAGCATGACTTCGCCGCATATGACGTGGAGGTTGAGCCAGAAGGCGTAATTCCCGGGCCCGGTGTGGGCGGCCACGAAGCCGGTCAGAAACGGGGCCACGGCGATGACCAGGATGGCGATCTCGTGGGGACCGGTGAGCAGGCGCACCTCGGGAAAGGCCAGGCGGCGCAGGTACAGGAAAAGCCCGGTGATCAGCACGCAGATCGTCAGGGCGTCGGCCAGGGGATTGGAAATGGAGGGCCAGCCGATGCCGAAGCGTTCGCGCAGAACGACCGTGTGGGCGAGCAGAAAGATCGGCACGACCAGCAGGCCGAAGTGGAAGACGAAGAACAGGGCGTTGAACAGCGGGCGCTGACGCCAGTTGCGCGAACCCAGCGGCAAAAGCCAGTGGCCGATGGATTTGAGCGCCCAGCGCAAGCCGATTCCGAAATGCGGACCGTAGGCCACCCGGTCGAGCTGCCAGCTCAGTCCCCGGATATAGGCGACGACCCGCCAGACGCAGCCCGCGAAAAAGACGATGAACGACAGCCACAGCAGGGGGCCGGTTAGGAAATCATACATAGCGAACTCCTCGGAGCGACCTTCAGGTTGGCCCTACCAGACGTTGTTTTGTTCCCGGTCCTTGGCGGAAAGAAACCACCAGTACCAACACAGGGCCAAAACTCCCAGACCCATCAGGATATAGGTGATGCTCTTGGTATGGAGCATGAATTCTTGCAGAGTGTAAATGTCGTCCATGATCGTCTCCTGGGATCGTCCCCTGGCGCGTCCGCCGGCTTAGTGATGGCTGTCCTTGAACTGCGGGTGCTCGTAGAAGATGGGCATTCTGGTCACAATGAAGCGGAAGACCAAAATGAGCAGGGTGACGATGAAGATGGAGATGCCGAATTCGCCCCAGCTCGGGAAGTAGCGGTCCGCCGCGGGCAGCTGCCAGTTGAAGGCCACCAGGCTCACGTTGAAGCGGTTGAGCACGATGCCGAACACGGACAGGGCCGAGGTCCACTGGATGAGCTTGTAGTTCTTTTCGCGCACGCCGATGGCGTACAGAAAGCTCGGCAGGGCCACGAACCCGAAGAGCTCGACCAGGAACCACAGGCCGTAGCCGGTGCCCAGGTAAGCCCAGTTGTTGTCCGCGCTGATGCCCATCAGCTTCATGATAAAGTAGCCGGCCATGATGATCGAGGCGCCCTTGGCGAAGCCCAGGATCAGATCGTTGTAGCCGGCCTTGTGTTCCTCGTCCATGAGGTGGTGGAAATAGCGATGCGAGAGCGTGCCCTCCAGGATCACCATGGACAGTCCGGCGAACATGCTGGAGATGAAGAAGTACAGCGGCAGATACTGCGAATACCACAGCGGGTGCAGCTTGGAGGGGGCGATGGTGTAGAGCGCGCCGAGCGAGGACTGGTGCATGGTGGACAGGACCACGCCGAAGATGGTCAGGACCAGGGTGAGCCTGTTGACGATGATGTCGCGCGGTTTTTTGACGCCCAGCCATTCCAGGGCGGCGGGAACCCACTCGACGAAGAGCACGGTCAGGTACAAAAAGACGCACAAGCCGACTTCGAAGAGCAGCGAGGTGGTGCCGGGAGAGACGAAGATCGGATACGGCAGGCGCCAGGGCCGGCCGACGTCGTAATGCAGGGCGAAGACGACAAAGGCGTAGCCGAGGAACGCGGTCAGAATGGCCGGGCGCACGGCGGCGTGGAAACGCTTGAGGCCGAACACGTAGCAGGCCGTGGAGGTGGTGTAGCCGCCGGCGGCCAAGGCGACGCCGCACAGCAGGTCGAAACCGATCCACAGGCCCCAGGGGTTGTTGTCGTTCAAATTGGTGAGCCCGCCCAGTCCCTGGGTGAAGCGCACGAAGGTCAGATACGCGCCGATGACCAGCACGAGGGCCGCGAAAACGTTGAACGGGGTTATCAGTCCCGGCTTGCCGGTCTGTTGCGGCTGATCGCTCATTACTCGTCCCCCCCGTGGTGCTTCGTGGCGGTCAGGGCGCCAAGAGCCTTGTCGTAATCGTCCTTGATCTTTTTGGCCGTCTCGTCGTCGAGCTTGTTTAAGGCCTTGGTCAAAGCCTGGCCGGCCGTATCGATGCCGCCGGCCTTGCCTGCCTTGGCGGCGGCGGCGGCCTCGGCGGCGGCGACTTTCTCGTTGCGCTTGGCCACGGCGTAGACGCCGCCGAGCAGGACCGGCCACAGCCCGGCCACGACCGGCACGGCGGCCAGCGCGCCGTGGGTCAGCTCAGGCGCGCTGGTCACGCCCAGGTCCTCGCGCATGCCGATGTTCCGAAACGGCACGCCGGTCACGTACAGCCAGTTGGTTCCGCCCATCTCGGCCTCGCCGTAAATGTGGTCGAGGTAGACGCCGGGATTGCTTTCGATCTTGTTGCGGGCTTGCTTGAGAAGGTCCGTGCGCTTGCCGAAGGACAGGGCCTCCTTGGGGCAGGCCTCGACGCAGCCGGGCAGCTTGCCTTCCAGGATGCGCGGATGGCACATGGTGCATTTCTTGATTCTGGGCGTGAGCGGCTCGTTGTATTCGTAAGCCGGGATGTTGAAGGGGCAGGCCATCATGCAGTAGCGGCAGCCGACGCAGACGTCGGCGTTGTAGGTGACCGCGCCGGTTGCGTTCTTGGTGAAGGCCTTGACGAAACAGGCCGAGGCGCAGGCCGGCTCAAGACAGTGGTTGCACTGTTTCTTGACGAACACCGGCCCCTTGGGGCTGGCGCCTTCGAACTTGTTGACCACGGTGTAGGCGTTGGCGCCGGTGCGCCTGGGCGCGTTAAGCACCTTGAGATCGTCGAAGGGAACCAGCGGCTTTTGCAGGTCCTGCTCGTTGACCTTCTGGCAGCCGGCTTCGCACTTGCGGCAGCCGATGCACAGGGTGGCGTCGAAGAGCACCCCATAGGCGCCGGGATAGCCTTCGAAGTGATGGTTGCCCGCGGCCTGGGCGACCCCGCCAAAGGCCACGCTGGCCCCGGCCGTGCCGATCAACCCGAGAAACTTTCTGCGTGAAATGGACATGCGCACCTCGGTTTATCCTTGTGGGTCCCAAGCGGCCCAGCGCTATTTCTTCTTTTCCTTGTGGCAACCCTCGTTGCAGGTGGTCTCGACCGGCTTTTTCAGGCCGAGATCCCGGTGGCAGGCCATGCACTCCTGGTGGAAGGCGGCCTTCAGAGCCGGCCGGTAGGCCTCGCCCGCGAGCAGAGGCTTGTCGTGGCAGTTGCCGCAACGCGGCGGCTGCTTGGAGGCCGGGGAATTGTGGTGGCAACCCTGGCACACGGTCAGCTCGCCGCCGTGCAGATACCCGGCGAGCTTGTCGTCCTTGATGTTTTTCATCAACGCCAGGACGATCTTGCGGTGGGGCATCTCGGCGGGCTCGAACTGGTCGGCGATTTCCTTGATGACGACCTTCTCGGGGATGTCGTCGACGGCGATGGTGTCGACCACCGGCTTGCGGGCCGCCAGGAGCATGGTCGCCTGGGCCTTGGCCTCGTCGATCGTCATGGTCGGCGCGGGGGCCGCGGCGTCGCCGGACTTGACTTCCTTGACCGGCGCCGCGTGGCACTTGGCGCAGGCGGCCTTGTCCGCGAACTGAGCGGGCCTGGGCGCGGCGTGGCAGGCGGCGCATTCCTTCTTCGCTTGGATTTTCGCGTGGCAGCCGATGCAGCTGCGGTCGGACTCGCGCATGTGCATGGCCCGTTCCAGGTTGACGCCGCCGCCCACCTTGGGATCGGGGGAGCCGGTCGGCGCGTGGCATTTCTTGGAACAGGCGTCCATGGCCTCGTGGTGGCAGACCCGGCAGGTGTCGTTGTATCCTTCGTGGGCCTTGTGGTCGAAAGGCACGCCGGCCATGGCCATGGGCTTGGGCGCCTTGTCGTCGGCGACGGCGGCCGGGGCGGCGGGATCGACCGGCCTGGGAATGGTCAATAGGGCCGCGTCCGGCTGGCCACGCTTGAGCCTCGGAATTTCCTTGAGCTTTTTGACCGCGTCCTGCTTGGCCTTGTCGTGGCAGCCGGCGCAATCCGTGGGTCCGATCTTCTTGTCGGCGGTCGCCTTGGGGGCGAGCTTCAGGTGGCAGGCGACGCACTCTTCGTGCGCGGCGGCCCGAACGCTCTCGACCTTGACCCCGAGAGCCTTGTCGTCGATCTCGGAGGCCTTGTGGCAGTAGCGGCAGGTGCCTTCCTTGCCCTTGACGTAAGCCGTCTTCTTGGCGGCCTTGTCGTATTCGTGGTGACAATTCTGGCAGTTGGCCTGGTCCTTGTCGGCCATGTCGGCCGGAATATCCTTGGAAGCGACGTGGCGGGCGTGCAGGGACAGGTCGAACCCGTAAGGCTGGCGGATGTCCTCAACCCCGGCCGAGGCCATGTGGCACAAGCGGCACTCGACCGGCCCGGCCTTCTCGCCGGCCTTGGCGGTCTCTTCGTGGCACTTGAGGCAGTTGCCGTGGTAGACGTCCATGACCGACTGGCGGCTGTCGTCGGCCAGGCGCATGAACTTGATCGACAGCGAACCCTTGCGGGGGCCGTCCTTTTCCTCAAGGTGGCAGGCCTTGCAGTCTTTTTTGAGCTTTTTGAGCGCCTCGGTGTGCTTGTCATGGAAAAAAAAGACCTTCGGGTACTCAAGACCCCCGAAGGCTTTCATGGCGTCGATCACGACAATGTCCGCGCGTTTGGTCGGTTGTTGCGCCTCGGGGAGGCCGACGCCGTAGGCGCCGATGGCGCTAAACGACAGCACCGCCGCCAGGACGAACATCCCGGCCCACCGCAATGTTGATCTTTTTTTCTCCATAACACGATCCTTGCGTCAATTTAAAAGGCGAAAGAACAGGGTATGATCAAATTGCTGGAGACATGAGCTATCGTCACCAAAGCCCGGATCAAGCCGGGGCTTCGGATGCGGCATCGCTTTCTGCACGGTCAAAACCGGTATGCATTTGTGAGAGAAGGACGCCCGCGGCTTGCGTACGTAAGCGGCCAGCCGCGCATCAACTAGCGCCCGGATTAATGGCGCGTCCGGGCCGTGTCAAGCGTATTTTTGGAAATCGCCTGGTTATGAAAATTTATCACTCTAAAATTACTGTGTTTTTTATTTCACAAAAGCTGAAATCATCCTCTGGGAGGTTGATTTTTGAAAACAAATCTTCGCGAACTCGTCGCCCGTTTGCCGCCAAGCCGCTTTCGCGGACGGCGAACGCCGCTGTTTCGCAACCCCGAACGGCCAGAGCGGGCAGTGAAAATAATTGGGACAAGCCGGGTGTTTTCGCCTATGATTCCATTCTCATCGACAAGACGCGGCGCGAATAAAGCGCCCCGGAAAGCGAGGACATCATGCGCCTTACCACCCGTACGCGCTATGGAACGCGCATGCTTCTGGACCTGGCCGAGCACGGCCGGGACAACCCGGTGCGCATCGGCGATATCGCCGCCAGGCAGGTGATCTCGATCAAATACCTGGAAAAACTGACCCGCCCGCTCAAACGCGCCGGACTGATCAAAAGCGTGCGCGGCTCCAAGGGCGGACACCTGCTGGCCAAGGCGCCGGGAGAAATCAGCCTGAGCGAGATCGTGCGCGCCCTGGAAGGAGATTTTCAACTGGTCAAGTGCTGGGACGAAAACAGCTGCTGCCCCCGGATGAGCGCCTGCCGCACCAGCCGCCTCTGGGGCGAGGTGAGCGCGACCCTGGACGAAAAACTGGCCTCCATCAGCCTGCTGGACCTTCTGTGCGACAGCGTGCGCGGCGCGAACGCCGGCGGCGACGGCCGGCCGTCCCTGTGCGGAGCGAAGAAATCGTAGAGAATCGGGGGAGGAACCTTTTGCAGCGGGAAGACGCTTCGAAGCGGAGAGTACGAAAAGAAGACTTTTCTACTCTCCGCGCTTGAACAAAAGGTTCCTCCCCCGAACCCCCTCCTCCAAAAAACTTTCTTCTATAGCAGCGGGATTCCCCCGGTTCTCTTACTTTTTTTTCCCGCCGCCCCGGCCGCCCCGGCCGCCCCGGCGGCTGCGTCCGCCGCGGCCGCTTTTGGCTTTTTCGCCGCCGCCAGGCGGCGGGGAGGCTTCATTCCCCTTGGCCGGTTTGGCGCTGTCTTTGAGGCGCAGGTTGACTTCCAGGCGGCCGATACCCACGTCCGTGAGCACGACTTGAACGGTCTGGCCCAGGACCAGTCTGCGGCCGGTGCGGGAGCCGAGAATTTCCTGCCGGTCCGGGAAGAAGGTGTAGTAGTCGTCGCTTAGGCTGGACAGGCGGACCATGCCTTCGGCCATGACCTCGGAGAGTTCGACCCAGAAGCCGAAATCGGCCATGGAGCTGATCACGCCGGAGAATTCCTGGCCGGTCTTGTCGCGCAGGAAGAGCACGGTCAGGCGTTTGAGTATCTCGCGTTCGGCCTCCATGCCGGCGCGTTCGCGGGTGCTCAGGTGTTCGGAGAGTTTTTGCAGGTTTTTGACCGCCGGGGCGTTTTTGACGTCGATCCCGAGCGCCGCCTTGAGCGAGCGGTGGATCACCAGGTCGGCGTAGCGCCTGATCGGCGAGGTGAAATGGCAATAGCAGGGCGAGGCCAGGCCGAAATGGCCCGAGAGCGCGGGCGAGTATTTGGCCTGCATCATGGTGCGCAGGGTCAGGCGCGAGACCAGAAAGCCCAGGTCCGTGTCGGCGGCGGCGGCGAGCAGCATCTGCAGGCCCTTGGTCGTGGGCTCCTTGGGCAGATGGACGGCCAGATCGGTGCGCGCGAGCATGGCGAAAAGGTTTTTGAGCTTGTCCGGGTCGGGTTCGGGGTGGATGCGGTAGAGCGCGGCCGCCCCGTGTTCGGTCAGAAATCCGGCCACGGCCTCGTTGGCGGCGAGCATGAACTCCTCGATGATCTGGTGGGCGAAATTGCGCGGCCGCTGGCGGATGTCCACGGTTTCGCCGCTTAGGTTGAGCAGGATTTCGGGATCGGGCAGATCAAAATCCAGGCTGCCGCGTTCGCGGCGCACGGCGTGGAGCAGGCGGGCGAGTTTTTCGGCCGTCTCCAGCATGGGCAGGACGGCGGCGATTTTTTCGCGCTCCTCGGGATCGCCTTCGATCACCGCCCGGTTGACCTGGGAATAGGTCAGGCGGGCGGCGCTTTGGATGACCGCCGGGTAGAAGCAGGATTTGCCCGGGACGCCCTTGGCGGAAAAATTCATTTCCGCGACCATGGCCATCCGGGGCACGCCGGGATTTAGGCTGCACAGGCCGTTGGACAGGGCTTCGGGCAGCATGGGTTCGACCGAGGCCGGGAAGTAATAGGAGTTGGCGCGCTGCGCCGCCTCGTCGTCCAGGCGCGAGTCCGGGCTCACGTAATGGGAGACGTCGGCGATGGCCACGGTGAGGGTGAACCCGGTGCGGGTCTTTTTGACGTGCACGGCGTCGTCGAAATCGCGGGCCTTGGCCCCGTCGATGGTCACCAGGGGCGTCTTGCGCAGATCCTTGCGGCCGGCGAAATCGCTTTCGGAAGGGACAAGCGGCAACCGGGCCGCGTCTTCGAGCACCCCGGCCGGGAAGTCCGTGGGGATGTCGTGGCCGTATTTCACCAGGCGTTCCTGGACGCCGACGTCCTCTTCGGCGCCCATGACTTCTTCGATCGCGGCAGCGTACACCTGATATTCGAGCTTGTCGCCGGGCCTGAGCCGGACGATGTCGCCCGGGGCCAGTTCGGCGGCTCCCGCGCCTGTCTCGGCCATGAAGTTCAGGGGAAAGCGCGGATCGGCCGGGCGGCACAGGTACATGCCGGTCCCCACGCGCCGGATCACCCGGGAGGCGAGCACGGCGTGGCCGCGCTCGATGACCCGGACGATGCGGCCCTCGGGGCGGCGCTTTTCGCCGCTTCCGGAGAGGGCGGCGACCACCCGGTCTCCGTGCCAGGCGTCGCCGAAATCGCGCGGATTGATGAAGATGTCCTTGCGCCGCTTGTCGTCGGGCAGCACGAAGCCGACCCCGCTGCGCTGCACCTCAAGCACGCCCGAGAGCAGGCTCATGTTCTCGGTCAGGCCGTAAGCCCCCTGGATGACGATGATCTTGCCCGATTCGATCAGGTTGTCGAGGGTGAAGTGCAGTTTGTGGCGGTCGTTTTGAGCCAGGTCGAGCGCGTATTCGAGTTCCTTGCGCGTGAGCGGCTTGCCCTGGTCCCGGAAGATTTTGAGCACCCGGGCCGCGTCCAGCGCGCTGGATTGGCCCGGGCCGCGTCCCTGATTTTTCTTTTTCGCCATATTGTTTTCCCGTGGTCTCCGATGGGGGCGCGAGGATCCGCGCCGGAAGGGCCAGCGCCCTTGGGGTCAGTCTTTGATTTGATAATAGGCGGCCCGGCCGTGCATCTTGAGTTCGAAGGCCGGGCAGACGCCGCGCAACGACTCGGTTGAGCCGATGATCAGGTAGCCGTCCTTGACCAGGCATTTGGCCAGGCGCTCGAAGAGCTTGGCCTTGTCGGCCTGGGAGAAATAGATGGCCACGTTGCGGCAGAAGATGACGTCGAATTTCCCCATGGCCTCAAGCGGTCCCATGAGGTTGACCTTGCGGAATTCCGCCATGGACTTGACGGCGGGATGCAACTGCCATTTGTGGCCCCGGGGGGCGAAATACTTGTCCACCAGATGGCCCGGCATGCCCCGGTCGATCTCGAACTTGCTGTAGACCGCCTCCCGGGCGGCGTTCATGGCCGCCTCGGAAATGTCCGAGCCGATCAGGCGGATGTCGCAACCGTTGACGCCCAGGACTTCCTTGGCGGTGATGGCGATGGAGTAGATTTCCTGGCCGGTGGAGCAGGCCGCGCTCCAGATGCGGATGGGCGGCGGCTTGCCCGGGGCGCTTTTTTTGCCCCGGCCCGCGACCTCGGGCAGGATCTTTTCGCGCAGCAGTTCAAAAGGGGCGCTGTCCCGAAAAAACAGGGTCTCGTTGGTGGTGATGGCGTCGATGATCTTTTTTTCCAGATGCTTGGCGGCCTCGGCCTTGGCCTTGGCCAAAAGCGCGCCGTAGCCGGACAGCCCCAGCTCCTTGACCAGACTGCCGAGCCTGGTCTCGACCAGGTAGGCCTTGGTGTTGTCCAGGGAAATACCGGTCAGGCCGTAGACGTAGGCGCAAACCGCCTCGAATTCTTCCTTGGTGATGGCGCCCATGGCCGCTTGTCCGGTGACGCTAGGCAGGCTGGCCGTCCAGGCGGCTTCTGACGTAGCCGACCAGACCGCCCTGGTCCAGGATCTCTTTCATGGATGCGGGCACGGGCTGGAAGGGAATTTCCGCGCCGCCGGCCAGATTCTTGATCAACCCCTTGTCGATGTCGATTTCCAGTCGGTCGCCGTCGCCGATGGCGGCGGTCCCGTCGCCGATTTCCAGCAGGATCAGACCCATGTTGAAGGCGTTGCGGTAGAAGATGCGGGCGAAGCTTTTGGCCAGGACCACCTTCACGCCCGCGCCGAGCAGGGCCAGCGGGGCGTGCTCGCGCGAAGAGCCGCAGCCGAAATTTTCCCCGGCCACGATGAAGTCGCCCGGACTCACCCGCTTGATCCAGCCCGGCTCAAGGCCCTCCATGCAGTTGGCCCCGAGCTCGCCGGTGTCGGTGGTGACCAGAAACCTGGCCGGAATGATGGCGTCGGTGTCGATGTTGGCGCCGACCTTGTGGGCGCGTCCGCTGTACATGATGGACTCCTTGTTGAATAAACTCACCAGGGGCTCCGCCCCTGGACCCCGCCGGGGGCGATAATCGCCCCCGGACCCCCATGTCAGGGGGACCGAGCCGATCACCGCGTTATTTTCTCAACCCGTGAAAGTTTTTTGAGGAAGGGGGTCCGGGGGAAACCCCTTTTGTCCACAAAAGGGGTTTCCCCCGGTCTTCTCTCTCTTACACCTTCCCCGGGTGTATAATATGTCCGGCCAGGGCGCTGGCTGCGGCCACGGCCGGTCCGGCCAGGTAGACCCGGCTGTCGAGGCTGCCCATGCGGCCTCTGAAGTTGCGGTTGGTGGTGGCCACGCAGACTTCGCCGGAGGCGAGGATGCCCATGTGTCCGCCCAGGCAGGGGCCGCAGGTGGCCGGTCCGACCACGGCGCCGGCGTCCATGAAGATTTCCAGCAGGCCTTCCTTGAGGGCTTGTTTCCAGATGCCCGGGGTGGCCGGCAGGACGATCAGGCGCACGTTCTTGTCGGCTTTTTTGCCTTTGAGGACGGCCGCGGCCACGCGCAGGTCTTCGATGCGGCCGTTGGTGCAGGAGCCGATGACCGCCTGATCGATTTTGACGTCCCGGCATTCTTCGACCGGGCGCACGTTGTCGGGCAGGTGCGGGCAGGCCACCTGGGGCGAGAGGGAGGCGGCGTCGATCGCCAGGCGGCGTTCGTAGATCGCGCCGTCGTCCGGGGCCAGGAGCGCGTCGCCGGTGCGGCCGCGAGCGCTGCAATAGGCCAGGGTTTTTTCGTCGGCGGCGAAGAGCCCTACCTTGCCGCCGGCCTCGATGGCCATGTTGGCCATGGTCATGCGGCCTTCGACCGAGAGGGCGTCGATCGCGTCGCCGCCGAATTCCAGGGCCTTGTAGCGCGCCCCGGCCACGCCGATCCGGCCGATGACGTTTAAGATCAGGTCCTTGCCGCCGACGAAGGGCGCCGGTTCGCCGCTGATGTCGACGCGGATGGTGGGCGGGACCTTGAACCAGGTTTCGCCGAGCGCCATGGCTGCGGCCGCGTCGGTCGAGCCCATGCCGGTGGCGAAGGCGCACAGGCCGCCGTAGGTGCAGGTGTGCGAATCGGCGCCCACGACGATGTCGCCCGGTCCGACCAGGCCGAGTTCGGGCAGCAGGGCGTGTTCCACGCCGGCCGCGCCGCCTTCGTAGTAGTGGGTCAGGCCCATGGCGCGGGCGAATTCGCGCACGACCTTGACCTGTTCGGCGCTGGCGATGTCCTTGTTGGGGGTGAAGTGGTCGCTCACCAGGACCACCTTGTCCTTGTCGAACACCTTGGTCGCGCCCATGGCGTAGAACGACTTGGCCGCCAGCGGGGCGGTGATGTCGTTGGCCAGGACGAGCGAGACCTTGCAGACCGCGATCTGGCCGTCGGCGGTGATGGCGTCGCCGGTGTGCCGTTGCAGGATTTTTTGGGCCAGGGTGTGTTTCACTTGTTTTCCTTCCTGAATTCGAGCCGGTTGAGCGCCTTGAGGTAGGCTTTGGCGCAAGCGCCGATGATGTCTTCGTCGAGGGAGGCGCCCACGGCCCGCAGGCCGTCCTCTTCGAGAATGACGGTGACTTCGCCCTGGGCGTCCGCGCCGCCTGAGATGGCGTTGATGTTGAAGAGCTTGAGCTGCGGCTTGCGGCCGGTGATCTTGTTGATGACGTTGAAGGCGGCGTCCACGGGACCGATTCCGAAATCGGCCAGCTTCCGGTCCTCTTGCTCGCCCTTGACGCGCAGGACGACGGCGGCCGTGGGCGGCAGGTCCATGTTGCCGCACATCACGGACAGGCGCCTCAGTTCGAAGGCGTCTTCCTGGCCCCGGTAGAGTTCTTCCAGGACAAGGGCCTCGAGATCCTCGACCGAGACATGCTTTTTCTTGTCGGCCAGGGCCTTGACCGCCTCGAAGACGGCCGTGGTCTGCTTGTCGTCGAGAACGTAGCCCAGGGCTTCGATCTTGGTCACCAGGGCGTGGCGGCCGGAATGCTTCCCGAGCACGATTTCGGAGTCCTCGCTGGCGCGGCCGATGCTCTCCGGGGTCATGATCTCGTAGGTCAGGCGGTTCTTGAGCATGCCGTCCTGATGGATGCCCGCCTCGTGGGCGAAGGCGTTGCCGCCGACGATGGCCTTGTATTTGGGGATCTGCAGGCCGATGATCTTGGATAGCCGGCGGCAGGAGCGGAAGATGCGTTCGGCTTTGACGCCGGTTTCCAGATTGTAGAGCGACCCCCGGGTGTGCAGGGCCATGACCACTTCTTCCAGGGCGGCGTTTCCGGCGCGCTCGCCGATGCCGCACAGGGTGACTTCGGCCTGGCGCGCTCCGGCGTGCAGGGCGGCCAGGGTGTTGGCCGTGCCGAGTCCCAGGTCGTTGTGGCAGTGCACGGAAAAGATCGCGCGTCCGGCGTTTGGAACCTTGGCCAGGAGATAGGCGATCAGTTCGGCGAATTCAAACGGCTGGGCATAGCCCACGGTGTCGGGGATATTGATGGTCGTGGCCCCGGCGTCGATGGTCCGCTCGGTGATGTGGGCGAGAAATTCCCAGTCCGAGCGCGAGGCGTCCTCGGCCGAGAACTCGACGTTTTTGGTCAGCGAGGCCGCGTGGGCCACGGCGGCCGCGGCCATGTCCGCGACCTCCTGGGGCGACTTGCGCAGCTTGTGCTTCATGTGCAGGTCGGACGTGGAGATGAAGGTGTGGATGCGGGGGTTGGCCGCCTCCTTGATCGCTTCGAACGCCCGGTCGATGTCGGATTTGACCGCCCGGGCCAGGCCGGCGACGGACACGCCCCGGACCTGCCTGGCGATCATCCTGACGGCCTCGAAGTCGCCCTCGCTGGCCGCCGGGAAACCGGCTTCGATGATGTCCACGCCGAGGCTTTCGAGCTGTTTGGCCAGGTCGATTTTCTCGGCCTGGGTCATGCTCGCCCCGGGCGACTGTTCGCCGTCGCGCAGGGTGGTGTCGAAAATATAGACGCGCTCGGCCATGAAAACCTCCTTCGACGGCTCGTCGTGACCTCGAACATTTTTGTTTACTGCATTATAAACCGCTTGACAACCGCATTCGCGCAGCGCTCGCAGGACCGTCCCGGGCCGCTCAGTTGCCGGACCCGGCGGGCAGGGGATTGTCCAAATTTTTGGCGGTGACGCAATTTTGCGGCGTGGCGACCAGCGCCGGCAGGCTCTGGCCGGCGAGCAGGCGCACGGCGCCGTCCACGGCCGCCTGGCCGTTGATGTAGGCGAAGAAATCGATGGTGGCGCCCAGGGCGCCCTGGCGGATGGCGTCGTAGGCCCGGCTCTCTCCGCCCGTGCCGATCAGGCGCGGTTTGCCGGCCGGAGCTGTTTTGCCGGTTTGGCCGGGCTCGGCCAAAACCTGGGCCGCGGCCAGGGCCAAGGCGTCGCTTGCGCAATAGACCCCGGCGAGATCCGGACGCCTGGAAAGGACGTCCCTGAAGGCGGCCATGGCCTCGGCCGCAACCGGCCCGGCCATGGCCGTCTCCGCGACGGTGATTTTCGATCCCGCCAGCCGCTCGCTCATGCCCAGGGCGCGCGCGCTCAAAGCGGAAGGCGCCAGATCCCCGGCCAGCACGACGATTTTCCCCCCCTTGGGGAACTGCTCAAGTAAGCACGCGGCCGCCCGGACGCCGGTCTCGAACTGGCTCGGACCGATCCGGGGGACGCCGTCTACCGGCTCGGCCTGGCCCACGCACAGCACCGGAATGCGGGCGGCCCTGGCCCTGGCCACGGCCGGGGCGAGCGCGGCGGCGGAGACCGGGGCCAAAAGAAGGGCGTCGCAGCCCCGGTCGAGTTCGCGCATGGCCAGATTGAGCTCGCCTTTTTCGTCGCCTGGCGAAGCGGCGGCGGGCATTTCGATGCTCAGCCCAAGCTCCATGGCCCGCGACTGCATCCCGCGCGCCAGGACCTGCCAGTATTCCTCGCCGTAATACGGCAAGATCGCGGCCAGCCGGTAAGCCTTGGCCGGCTTGGGCAACGGCCCGAGCAGGGCCGTCAGGCGCGCCAGGGGCGCCGCGTCCTTGTCCGGATTTTGGGTCTGGCGCGCGGCGGAACTTGGCGGCGCGGCGTTTTTTTGCGCGGCGACGGATGCGGAACGCGCGTGGTAAAACCAGAACGCGGCCGCGATCGCCAGCGCGATCGCCATGTAGACGCCGTGGCGCGCCGTGAACAAAAAAAACGCGCCTCCCGGGCGCTTGGCTCGCGCGCCGCGCCGGTTGCCCGCCTTTTTGGCGGCGCCCGCGCGGCCTCGCGCGATGCGATCGATCAATTTCATGGGGATCGCCTTGGTTCGCTCGTGTCGCGCTGCGCAAATACCTGGCGCTTGAATTGCATTTCCTTGACGCGGCGCACGCCAGCCGCAGGGCCGGCCGTTTGCGGCGGGCGATTTCTGGAACATCGCACGAGGACGCTCAGCCCGGGAAACGCGACGCCGCGTCTTCGGGCGTCAGCCCAAGCCGCGCCAGATCCTCAAGGTCGCTTTGCGGATCGGCCCCGGCCACGGTCAGGTAATCGCCGATCATGACGCCGCTCGCGCCGCCTTGCAAGCCCAGGTTCTTGTCCCCGGGGCCGAAGACGAGCTGCCGGCCGCCGCACAGCCGGATGTGGGCCGAAGGCAGGATAAAGCGCAGCAGAGCCAGGATGCGCATGGCCTCGCCCGGCGAAAGCGGCTGGAGGTCTTCAAGCGGCGTGCCCGGGATGGGCGTGAGGAAATTGACCGGCACCGAGGCGACCCCGAGGTCGCGCAGGGTGAGCGCCAGCTCGGCCCGGTGGCCGAAATTCTCGCCCAGCCCGAAAATGCCGCCGCTGCAGACGTTCAGCCCGGCGGCCAGCGCGGCTTTCACGGCCGCGACGTCCTCTCGGTAGTCGTGGCTCGTGCACACGGCCGGGAAATAGCTGCGCGCGGTTTCCAGATTGTGGTGGTAGGCGTCCATCCCGGCCAGACGCAATGCGGCCAGCTGCCCCGGATCGAGCAGGCCGCAGGAGGCGTCCGGGATGATCCCCTCGGCCCGAAGCGCGGCCACGGCTTCGAGCAGCAGCTCGAAATCCTCGTCCTCCAGGGCCTTGCCGGAAAGCACGACGCCAAAACGCGTCGCCCCGGAAGCGCGCATGCGGCGGGCCGCAGCCAGGATGGTTTCCAGGTCCACGAAAGGATAAACCGGCGCGCCGGTCCGGTAATGCGCCGACTGGGCGCAAAAAGCGCAGTCTTCCGAACAGCCGCCGCTTTTGGCGTTGACGATGGCGCACAGGCCGACCCGGTCCGCGAACCGGCGGCGCTTCAGGTCCAAGGCCAAGGCGGCAAAGGCGGCGATTTCCCCGGGCTCGGCCTCCTCGGCCAGACGGGTCAGACGATCGACCCGGGCCAGGCTCAGACGCTCTCCCGAAGCGGCGACCGCGTAGTAGGGGTAAAAACGCGAGGTGGTCGGCATTGCTCTCCAAAACGGGCACCCGGCGACAGCGGCGGCGCGGCCCCTTCATGGCCGATTTGCGCGAAAATCTCAAGCTCCGGCTTGACGCCCGGCGGGCGCGAGTCTATCTATGCGAATACGTTGTCATATCATGGCGAGCGCCCGCGCGCAAAAAATCGACGCCCCGGGGAGGACCGTGTGAGCCAAGACGAAAACCCGCGCCCCTATTTCATCAACCCGGTATGCTGCAACGGCTGCGGCGCCTGCGTCTCGATGGAGCCCGAACTTTTCGGCTGGGACGAATCCGGCGAAAAAGCCGCCGCGCTGCTCGACGCCGCCCCCGAGAACGCGGTGCGCCAAGCCATGGCCTACTGCCCGCACGACTGCATCGAGATCGAGGGAGAGGAATAGGAGGAGAGGAATATCCGGGGGGAACCCTTTGTGAACAAAGGGTTCCCCCCGGACCCCCTTCCCAAAAACTTTATATGGTTTCAAGATAAGACGAATTCACCGTATTATTCCAGCCTCCTAATAAAGTTTTTTTGGGGAAAGGGGGGGGCGGGGCAAGGCGAGAGTTGAAAATGTCCTCATTTTTTACTCTCGCCTTGCGTCGTCAGCGCGTAGCGCTGGCCGACGCCCTCCACTGAAAAAAAAGGGGTTTTCCCCCCGATTCTCTTTCTCCTCTCCTCTCCCTCTCCCGCGCCCCCTACGCCCCCAACAGCGCCGGCAGCAGCGCTGTGAAGCACACGCCCGAGGCGCTGCCGCCGCAGGCGTGCAATCCGTCCGCCGACCAGGCCAGGGCGGTCACTTTGTGCGCTTCGAGATTGAACACGTAGATTGCGGCTTTGGCCGTCAATTCGGCGACGAACACCGAGCCTTCGGAGAATCCGCCGAGCGCGACCGGGAAGAGCGGATGCGCCGCGACCGTGGTCTGGTGCGTTTCTTCCTGTTGGGCAAATTGGATTTGCAGCGGCAAGTCCGCGCCTTCGCGGTCGAGGTCCCAGGCGGTGAAGCCGGAGTTGCCCGAGGTGAGCAGCGTGTCTGCGGTCGCGGCAAAGCACAATGAAAGCGGTTTGCGGGCGTAGCCCGTCAATTCCCGGACCGCGCCGCCGGCCAGATCGGCGAGGCTGACGAATTTTTCCTGGTTGGCCACGGCCAGGTAGCGTCCGGTCGGGTCGAAAACCGGGGTGAGGCACAGGCCGCGCAGCGCAATGCGCGCCAGGCTGGTCGATTCCCCGGAAAAATCCCAGAGCGTCGCGCCGCCGTAGTGCGCGGCCGCGAGCAGACCTCCGTCCGGCGAGAAGGCCAGGCCGGAAGCAGCGCTCGGCAGCGCGCCGAGGTCGATGCCTTCGGCGTCCGGGCCGGGAAAGAAAAAGACGTTTTTGCCCGAGGCCATGGCCAGGGCGGAACTTACCGGCGAGACCGCCAGATGTTCGATCCAGCGGCCGGGGAGCGAGGCCAGGTCCACCGATTCGCCGTTTGGGGCGAGCTGGACCAGCCGGCCGTCGTCGCCGCCGGTGAACAGGCCGCCGTCCGGGGCCGGGGCCTGGCATAAGATTGCGCCGCCGTGCAGACCGTAGCGGTCGGCGCTGGCGCAGGCCGGGTCGGCCAACCTGGCCACCGAGCCGTCGGCCAGGGCGAAATAGACCGCGCCTTCGGCCCCGAACAGGCAGCCGTTCACATGGGCCCCGAAATTCCAAAACGAGACGCCTTCTATCTGTCCGTCGTCGCTCACGCTTTGGCCCCTTTGGCGCAGGCGGCGAAACCCGCGGTTAAGGCTTGCCGGTCGAGTCCCCGGCCGATGAACACCGCCTTGCTCGCGCGTTTCTCACCCTCATTCCACGGCCGGCCGGTGGAAAATTCCGAAAACATGTGCACGCCCTGGAACACGAGCCGCCGCGCCCCGGCGACGTCGAGAATGCCCTTGGAGCGCAGGATGTCCTGGCCTTTGGTCCTGAGCAATTCGCCGAGCCAGGCTTTGAAGCGGTCTTCGTCGAGCGGGACGCCGCTCGCCAGGCTCACGTCGGCGATGCCGTCGTCGTGGACGTGCGCGGCGTCGCCGGTCAGGAGTTCGGGCTCGATCGCGAGCAGCCGGGTCAGGTCGAACGATTTGCGCTCGAGCACGGCGTCCAGGCCGACGTTGCAGCGCTCGGCCACGATCAGCCGGGCGTAGGGGTTGACGGTGTTGACCCGGAATTGCACCCGGGCCAGTTCGGCGGCGGTCAGCAGGTCGGCCTTGTTGAGGATGATCAGATCGGCGTAGACCAGCTGGTCCACGGCCTCGTGTCCGCGCGCGAGCTGGGCCTCGATGTTGGCGGCGTCGGCCACGGTGACCACCGAATCGAGCGTACAGGCGTCGAAGGTGTCCTCGTCCATGTAGAAGGTCTGGATCACCGGGGCCGGGTCGGCCAGGCCGGTGGTCTCGACCAGGATGGCGTCGAACGCGCCCCGGCGTTTGGCCAGGCTGCCGAGAATGCGCATGAGGTCGCCGCGCACGGTGCAGCAGACGCAGCCGTTGTTCATCTCGAAAATTTCCTCGTCCGCGCCCACGACCAGTTCGTTGTCCACGCCGATCTCGCCGAACTCGTTGACCACCACGGCGAAGCGCCGCCCGTGGTTTTCGGTCAGGATGCGGTTGAGCAGCGTGGTCTTGCCCGCCCCGAGATATCCGGTCAAAATTGTCACTGGAATACGCATAAACCCCTCGCTATGGCGTCCTTAAACCGGCGCCGCGATTAGCACGGCAGGGGGCGGGAGGCAATGGGGCCAGGGGGAGGCGGAGCCTTCCCCTGGCCCCATTGCCCCTCACTTCGCCGAAGGAAACCTTTCCCGCTCGGTATGCGGCAGGAACAGGGCGGCCGTGTACGCGTCCATGAAGGAGGCTTCCAGCGAAAGGTCGAGGTAGGTCAGCCGCCCGGCGAGCGCGGCGCGCGCGCGGCGGTGTTTTTCCGAGAGCAGCGTGAGGCTCGAACCGGCCAGCGAGGCGTTGCCGATGAAGCGAAATCTGTCTCTTGGCAGGTCCGGGAGCAGGCCGATGGCGATGGCGTCCTCGACGTCGAGGTAATGGCCGAAGCCGCCGGCGACGATGATTTCGGCCAGATCGGCGAAGGCGAGTCCGGCCTGGTCGAGCAGCACCTGGCAGCCGGAGTAGATGGCCGCCTTGGCGCGGACGATGTTTTCGATGTCGGCTTCGGTCAGGGCGAGTTCGCGCCCGTCGGCGGATTCATCCGGCCGGGCCAGGACGAAACGGCTTTTGCGGCCGTCGCGCACGATGCGCGCGCTGTCCGCATGCCCTCCCAGGCGGCCGCCGGCGTCGAGCAGCCCGGCGCGAAACAGTCCGGCTGCGGCGCCGATGGCCCCGGAGCCGCAGACGCCGAGCGGCTTGCCGCCGCCGATGACGGACAGGCCTATCTCGCCGGTTCCGGGATCGATGCGCACGGCTTCGATCGCGCCGGCCTGGGCGCGCATGCCGCGCGTGAGTCCGCCGCCCTCGAAGGCCGGTCCGGCCGAACAGGCGCAGCCGAAAAGATAGTCCTCGCCGCCGAGCACGGCCTCGCCGTTGGTGCCGATGTCGATGAACAGGCGCGGCTCGGGAGCGTTTTCGGCCAACGGGGTGAGCAGCAGCCCGGAGACGACGTCGCCGCCGAGGTAGCTGCCCACGGCCGGGGCGAAGAGCACGGGGGCGCGGGGGTGGATGGCCAGGCCGGTTTCTTTGGCGCTCATCATCGCCGGAGCCAGCGCCGCCGGAGTGTAGGGCGCCAGCCGGATAAACTCGGGATCGACGCCCAGGGCCAGATGGGTCATGGCGGCGTTGCCCGAGAGCGAGGCGGCCAGGACCGCGCCGGGTTCGGCCTCGATGCGCTCCAGGCAGGCGGCCAGGAGGCGGTTGACGGTCGCAAGGACCAGCTCGCGCAGCGCGGCCAGGCCGCCTGGCCTTCCGGCGTAGTTGATGCGCGAGATGACGTCGGCCCCGCGCGCGGTCTGATCGTTGTAACCGGCGTCGTGGGCCAGGACGGCGCCGGAGTTCAGGTCGATCAGCTCCACGGCCACGGAGGTGGTGCCGATGTCCACGGCCAGGCCCAAGGGACGCGGCGGCGGGTCGAGAGAGACGATGTCGAGGCAGTCGCCGCGCCGGTGGACGGCGCAGGCAAGCGGGTGGTCCGTCTGGCGCAAAGCCCGGGGCAGGGTTTGCAGGATTTCGAGCGGACATTGAACCGAGGCCGCGCCGGTCCGATTGGCGAGCGCGCGGGTCAGGCGCTCCAGGTCGCCGAGCCCGTCCATGGGTTTGGGCGCATCGACGAGCAAAGGAAGGATTGCGACCAGGGGAGAAAGTTCGGCGGCGGGCAGAACCTGACGATGCAGGCCGGAGGCGAATTGCCCGGCCTTGGTTCCGGTTTCGGCTCCGGTCTCGGCGCCGAGCCGCACGACCAAATCGCCGTCCCCCGCCGTCGCCCGGCAGGCCAGGGCGTAGCCTTCTCCGGCCGCCTCGCCCGGCAGGAAATCGGCAAAGTCGCCGGCCGCCTTCCCGCTTTCGATCAGGACCAGGCAGCCGCCGCAGGTCCCCTTGCCGCCGCATTCGGCCGCCAGCGCCACCCCGGCCCGCTTGGCCGCGTCGAGCAGCGGCGTTCCCGGCTCGACCCGGACGCTATTGCCCAGCGGCGCAAAGGTGATTTGCGGCATCTTGAGTTCCTCAAGGGGATTGGGGGAAGAACCCCCATCTGCGAAAAACTTTCGCGCTTTTCGGAAAAGAGCGACGGCCCGCCTGTTTTTTGGAACCGGGTTTCCAAAGGGCGCAGCCCTTTGGCCGCCGGAGGCTTTCTTACGCCCCGGCCATGCCCATGGCCATGCCCCCGGCCCTATCCCAGCCGGGTTTTGGCGAAGCTCTCCAGGTCGGCGACTTCCTGCGGGCCGACCAGGACGGTCCAGCCGGGCAGGCCTTCTTCGGCTTCGCCTTTGATCTGGGCGACGTAGCCCGGCAGGACCAGAACTTTTTTCTCCAGCGTCGCGGCCAGCCCGCGTTCGGCGATGAACTTGGCCACGGACGCGCCGCTGAATTTCCCCGCCGCCCAGGAAGTGAGCACGCTCATGCCTTCGCAGTCGGGCACGGCCAGCCAGGCCGACAGCCCGGCGTTTTCGATCTCGCCGGAAACCAGGAAGTAGGTGAGCGAGAAATTGGTGGTCACGAACACCGGCGAGCACGGTCCGGGCTCGCCGATGGGGTAGACGCCGGGCTCGACCTGGATGGGTTTTTGCGGATCGGTGTAGATGTTCTGGCGCAGGGTCAAAAGCGGCGCCCAAAAGGCCGGATCGAAACCGGGCGCGGCCAGGACCGAGGCGTATTTGCAGATCAGGCCGGAGGCCTGGGCCATGGCGACTGCCGCGTCTGCGTCCGAAGCCGGCGCGGCGACGAAGGCGATGCAGGGATAGCCCAGCTCGCGGCATTCGTTTTTGAGCGCCGCGCGCCGGGCGATGGTCATGGTCTGGAAACGCTCGGCCGCGCCGTAGGCGGTGAAATCCAGGATCAGGTCTTCGAAACCCGATGCGGCGGCGCGCTTGGTCAGCTCCGCCAGGCCGTCCAAATCAGGCGCGGTCACGGCCAGGGCGTGGCCGTGCCGCTTGGCTGCGGCCGCCAGCGTATCCAGACTCTCCGGCCCGGCCGAGGCCAGGATGCTGCCGGACCCGGCCAGCGCCTCGGCGGCCTTGGCCAAGGCCAAGGGGCTGGCCGAGCGCGCGATCAAGGGCAGCCGGGTCGCCTTGTGGATTTTACCGGCCGCTTCGGCGAAGGCGTCCGGGGCCAGGGCGTCGTTGGTCAGACAGATCAGGTCCAGGCGCAACTCCTCGCCCACGCGGACCAGGACGTAATCCCGGGCGGCCGCCGCCGCGGCCAGCGCCCCCGGGTCCGCGTCGGACACGGTCGCGGCCAGGGCGGTCTGGTGGACAAAGGTCTTCTCGTGGCGAAACATCACCGTCTCGCCGCCGATCAGGCATTTTTTCTGCGGCCCGAGCCCCAGCGTGCGCATGGGCGGCCTGGAGGCCGCGCCGAGCACGGTCCTGGCCTCGTCCGAGGCATACGGACATTCGGCCAAATCCGCCTTCTTGGCCGCCAGCTTCATGGCGAACGCCAAACAGGTGTTGGAGCCGCATTCCTTGCAGTTGGTCTTGGGCAAAAGCTTCTGAATCTGCAGTCCGGTCAAGGCCATATTGTCTCCTGGGAAGACCCGGGGCGCTGCCCCCAGACCCCTATGACAGAGGGCTCGGCTGCCCCCCCTGACGAGGGGGTCCGGGGGGGATCATCCCCCCCGGCGGGGCCTGGGGCGGAGCCCCAGCGGGTTTCCAAAGGGCAGCGCCCTTTGGCCCCAGCGGGTCTACTCTCCCGCGCTATCCATCAACTCGTCGATTTGCCTGCGTATCGCCCGGGCCGCTTCGGGGTGGTACATGATGAGGATGTCCGCTCCGGCGTGCAGGAAGGCCTGGGCGGTGGCGGTTTCCCAGTTGAGCGCGCGCGCGGCCAGGTCGCCCCAGGCCGGGTAGTCGGCCTGGGCGGCCTTGGATTCCTTGATTTTGGCGCATTCGAAGCCGGGAGAAAGGATCATGGGCGAGGCGAGCATGGCGTCGCCCATCAGTCCTGTCTGGCGGATGCGCTCCATGACCGAGTAGGAATATTCCACGCCGTAGCCGAGCGCGCCGGTCATGGGATCGACCACGATGCGCGAGGCCGGCATGTCCATGTTGGCGAGCAGGATGTTGAGCTGTTTGGCGATGTTCACGTCGATCGGGCTTTGGGCCACCAGGCAGTGGCCGTAGGCCAGGGCGGCGCCGGCGATGGTGCGGTAGTTGTCCTGTTCGACCCAGTTGAAGAGCAGGTTTTCCCCGGCGAAATTTTTGGCGACTTCCTTGAAGACCTCGTTGACGGTGGCGAAATGGTTGTGTCCGGTGACGATCAGCGGGACGTCCACGGCGGCCAGCACCCGGCCGACGGCGGCCACGGCCTCGTCCACGGCGCGCGCGCCGCGTTCCGGGTGGGTTGCGTCCAGGCGCACGCTGATCAGGTCGGCGCCGCAGTTGGCGACGCACCGCGCGGCCATGGCC
>JADFXV010000004.1:42500-82767 GCA_015233395.1 Desulfovibrionaceae bacterium | reverse complement strand
CCGGGCACGGGCGCGACCGCGATCCCGGCGGCGCGGCAGGCGCGCACCAGTTCGAAACCCGGGTCCGAGAGCAGCGGCGTGCCCGCGTCGGACACGAGCGCCGCCTCCCCGCCGCCGGTCACGAAGTCGACAACCGTCTTGACGCGTCCGGCCTCGTTGTGCTCGTGCAGGCTAAGCAGCCGCGCCCCGGCGATTCCGGCTTCGGCCAGTAGCCGCCTGGTCCGGCGGGTGTCCTCGGCCAGGATCAGCCCGGCCCGGCCAAGCACTCCCGCCGCCCGGGGCGAGAGATCGAGCGCGTTGCCGAGCGGGGTGGCCACGACGTACAGAGCGCCCGGGGTGGTCTGCGTTTTGGCCACGCGCGTCCTACCAGGGCTGCCAGGCGCCGGCTGCGGCCGATGCGGCCTGGATCACGTCGCGTTCGACGCGCACGCTCATCCCCTCCCCGTCCGCCGTGACTGCGGCCAGATCGAAGCGGCATGGCCGGTCCCAGAGATTTTTTTCGCTTAGGTAGCGGCTTGCGGCGGTGAGCAACCTGGATTTTTTGGTTGGACTCAGGGCTTCGACCGGCATTTGCCGGCCGCGCGCGTCCCGGGTCTTGACCTCGACGAAGACCAGGGTCGCCCCCTGGCGGCAGACCAGATCGATCTCCCCGCCCCGGCAGCGCCAGTTGCGCTCCACGACGGCGTAGCCGCGCCGCAGAAGTTCTGCCTCGGCGGCCGCCTCGCCGCGCTCGCCCCGGATCAGATGCCGGGCAGGCACGCCTGTTCCCCGGCCTTCGGCGGCCCCGCTTTCTGCTCCTCGAGAACGCCCTTGAAGGTCAGACGGTGTTGCGGGCATGGCCCGAGACGCCGCAGGGCGTCCAGATGCTCCTTGACGCCGTAGCCCTTGTGCGCGGCGAAACCGTAGCCAGGATGGCGGCGGTCCAGCACGCCCATAAGGCGGTCGCGGTAGGTCTTGGCCAGGATCGAGGCGGCGGAAATGGCCGGGACGAGGCTGTCGCCGTCCACGATCGCCTGCTGCCTGGGACGCAGGCTCAGGCCCGCGAGATGCTCGCCCGGTATGGTCTTGTCGCCGTCGATATAGAGGGTCGCGGGGCTGGTCTTCAGTCTGGCCACGGCCTTGGCCATGGCCAGCAGCGAGGCTTGCAGGATGTTGATCGCGTCGATCCGCCCGGGCCAGACCAGGCCGTAGGCGAAAGCCACGGCCTCGCGGCGGATATAGCCCGCCAGAAGTTCGCGGCGCTCGGGCGAAAGCGTCTTGGAATCGGCCAGCCCGGCCAGCTCGTAGTAGTCGGGCAAAATCACGGCCGCAGCCACGACCGGACCGGCCAGACAGCCGCGCCCGGCCTCGTCCAGGCCGGCGATCGGAGCCCTGGGCTCAAATGACGGGTCGAGCGCGGCGCGGGTAGCCAGCAAACCTGTCCTCCGGAAAAAGGGAGATGCAGCCGCGAGGATACCCTTTTGCCGCCCGGCTTACAACCGCGGAAACGAGGAGGAAGAATGGAGATGGAATCCGGGGGAAAACCCCTTTTCCCCAAAAAAACTCTAAAGTTTGAGGCTGTCCGAGCTTAGGAGCGGATCGTCGCTTGTTGGCTGGGACAGCCCCGAAAGTTTTTCGGAGGCGGGGGTTGCTCCCCCGATTTCTCCCCTTCTCCCTGCCCGGCTAACTGAAATTCGGGCTGACCGGGGGCGTGGCCGGGCCGCCGCCTTCGGCTTTGGCCGCGTCGTCGTGAGGTTTCTGGGGCAGTTGGACCACGCCGGCCTCCACGAGTTTCTGCAGCAGTCCCTGCATCTGTTGCAGGCTCTCGACCAGACCTTGGGGCGTGGTGATCAGGCGCAGCATTTTCTCCCGGATGGGCTGGCCGGACTGATCCATCTTGTCCGGGCAGATGCTGAACCAATCGATGCGCACGGCTCCGCGGCCAAATCCCAGTTGCATGATGCCGTCGGTGTACAATTCCTGCATGGCGTCCTCCCCTATCGATTTTCTCATTTGAAGTATTTTACAGGCGACTCTCAGCCTCAATGCATATACCAAATAAATTGGGGGCTGTCCCGGCCTAGGCAACCGGGTTGCGGAGGAAAAACCAAAACCGCTGTTTTTCCCCCAGGGGCTTGCGCCCCCGGCCCCCGCGTTGGAATAAAGCAGAGCCGCCTCCCGCCCCTGGCCCCACTTGAGGGATTCCAAAGGGGCATTGCCCCTTTGGCCGCCGGAGGCGTTCTTCCCGCCCCATCCTACGGCTCCCGCATGGCTTCGTCCAGGGCGCGGACGACCGGATAGATCAGGTAGCTGATGATGCGCCGTTTGCCGACCTTGATTTCGGCGGTGAGCGTCATGCCCGGGATGAGCCTGAAATCCTTGGGCACGTCGCGCAGCGAGGCGTTTACGATCTCGATCCTGGCCCGGTAGTTGACCTGGGAGGCGCCTTGGGCGGCGGCCTGGGGCGTAGCGCCTTGCTGGTTGTCCTTGGCGGCGAAGGCGTCTTCGCTGACGGTGGCCACCCGGCCTTCGAGCACGCCGTGTTTCTGGAAGGGGAAGGCTTCGAGTTTGATCCGCGCCGGATCGCCCTCGCGCACGAAGCCGATTTCCTTGGCCGGGATGTCGACCTGGGCTTCCAGCGGCGCGTCCAGCGGCACGAGAGTGACCAGGGCTTCGGCCTTTTCGGCCACGCTGCCAACGGATTTGCGCGCGACGTCCAGGACCACTCCGGGGCCTGGCGCGCGTAGTTCGATGAGTTCGTTCATGCGCTTGGCTTTTTCCAGCTGTTCGCCGATCTTGCCGGCGTCGCGCTGGGTGTCCACCAGCTCCTTGGACAGAGTCCCGTTCCAGTTGGCCGCGAAGGCGTCCCTGTCGGCGCGGTTCTTGGCCAGATCCTCGGTCTTGGTCTTCATTTCGTGGCCCATGCGCTCGTAATCGGACTCGTTTTGGATGCGCTCGTTCTGGGCCTTGAGCATTTCGAGCCGGGAGCCGGCGCCTTTCTCGAACACGATTTGGTGCATGGCCTCGACTTCGCGGGAGTTGGCGATGCGCCGTTTGCCCTGTTCGCGCTGCGCGGCCAGGCTGGCGATTTGGGTGTCCAGGCCGGAAATGGCCTTGTCGTAGGAGGCCATTTTGCCCTGGTATTCGGCTTTGCGCCCGAGCAGCAGGCTCATCTGCATGGCGGCCTCGGCCGGATCGAGACTTGCCGGGGGGGTGCAGGCGCCCTGGCCGAGTTCGCACCGGATGCGCCAGATCTGGGCGGTCAGGCTGTCGAAATGCTTGACGGCGTCGGCCAGATCGGCCCGGGTGAAGGTGCTGTCGAGCGTGACCAGCAGGTCGCCGGCTTGCACCCGTTGCCCGGCGAGCACGTGGATTTTGCGGATCACGGCCGGTTCCAGGGCGCTCAGCACGAGATTGCTCTGGGGCGCGGCGACCTTGCCCTGGCCGGTGACGATGCGGTCGATCTGGGCCAGACAGGCCCAGACAAGCCCGATCAGGATGCAGGCCACGGCCATGTACAGGCTGATACGGGCGCGGCCCGGCAGCGGCGCCATCTCCAGTTCCAGGGAATCGGGCTGAAATTCGAGGAATTCGGCGGGCACGCCGCCCGGGGCCGGCATGGCCGGCGGCGCGCTCCCCGTCCCGGCCAGCGCGCCGGAAGAACAACTGGGCAAGGAATTATCTTTCTTTTCACTCATACGTTGTCCCGAAAATCATATCCACGTCCGCCCATTCCCCTGAATGGGGATTCCAAAGGGACCCCGCCCCTTTGGCCGCCGGAGGCTTTCTTCCCCCACCCCGCGTCGTCTCGCCGCCTCATGGCAGCGACAGGACGGGCGCGCCCGCGCCGCCGTTGCCCAGAAGGTGCCTGTTCTGGCTTTTCCAGAGGTCCTGGTAGATGGAGCAGCGCGTGAGCAGGACGTCCTGCGGGGCGAAATCGACCACCATGCCCTGGTCCAGGACCAGGATGGCGCTGGCCCCGGCAAGCATGGACAGCCGGTGGCTGATGATAATCATGGTGCGGCCGGTGGCGATGCGGCCGAGGTTGTCTTGGATGATCTCCTCGGATTCGGCGTCGAGCGCGCTTGTGGCCTCGTCGAAGATCAGGATGCGCGGATGGACAAGCAGGGCCCGGGCGATGGCCAGGCGCTGCTTTTGGCCGCCGGAGAGGTTGGAGCCGTTTTCCTCCAGCACGGTGTCGAAGCCCTTGGGCAGGCGTTCGATGAACTCGCCGGCCCCGGCCAGCCCGGCGGCCCAGACGACCTCGTCGAAGGTCGCCCCGGGCTTGGTCATGGCGATGTTTTCGCGCACCGTGGCGTTGAACAGGAAATTCTCTTGCAGGACCACGCCGATGTTGCGGCGCAGGAAGGTCAGGTCGAGTTCGCGGATGTCGTGGCCGTCGATGCGCACCACGCCCGAGTCGCAGGCGTACAGGCCTTGCATGAGCCTGGCCAGGGTGGATTTGCCCGAGCCCGACCGGCCGACGACGCCGACCACCTGGCCGGCGGCGAAGGTGCAGGAGACGCCGCGCACCACCGGCGGATTCTCCGGGTTGTAGCTGAAGACCGCGTTGTCGAATTCGACCTTGCCCTTGATCAGCGGGCGCAGGCCGACGCCGGCGGCGGTGCGTTCGGCCGGCTCGTTCATGATCTGGCCGAGCATGCGCACGGACAGGGCCTTTTCCTGGTATTCATGGATCAGCGAGACGATCTGGCACAAGGGGCCGGTCACCCGGCCGGAGAGCATCTGGAAGGCGATCAGCGCGCCCACGGTCATCGAACCGTCGAAGACCAGATAGACGCCGATCCAGGGAATGGCCAGGCTCATGCCCTTTTCCAGGAAATTGATGGCCGCCGTGGCCGTGGTCGAGATCTTGCCGACGTTTAGGCGCATGCTCACGGCCCGGGCGGCTTTTTCGTCCCATTTGCGGCGTTTGAAGGGTTCAAGCGAAAGCGACTTGACTGTCTCCATGCCCCGGATGGCCTCGACCAGATAGGACTGGCGCTCGCCCTCGGCCCGGTAGAGCTTGTACAGGCGGTCGCGGAAATAAGGCAGAAGGAAGGTCAAAAACAGCGCCAGAATCAGGGAAAAACCCGTGACCACGAACGACAGCGTCACGCTGTAAAAAAAGAGCACCGGCAGAAAGACGATGAGCGACAAGGCGTCGAGCAGGGTGAAAAAGAGCTTGCCCGAGAGGAATTCGCGGATCTTGTCGGACTGCTGCATGTGCTGGATGAGCACGCCCGCGTGGCTGCGGCCGAAAAAGCGCAGCGGCAGCGAGACCAGATGGCCAAACGTCTTGGTGGCCACCCGGATGTCGATCTTGGCGGCGCCGTGCAAGATCAGGTAGCCGCGCATGAAGTTGAAACCGCTCTCGAACAGGATCGCCGCCAGCATGCCGATGGACAGGACTTGCAGGGTGGAGATCGAGTAATGCACCAGCACCTTGTCGATGACCACCTGAAAATAGAGCGGCACGGCCAGGCCGAGTATGGTCATCATGAGCGCGGCGATGCCGGCGTCGATGAACACCCTTTTTTCGCGGGCGAATTCCGGCACGAACCAGCGCCAGCCGAAGGGCTGGCCGGTCTCGGCGAAGGAGAGCTTGCGCCTGGCCAGGACGGCCTTGCCGTCCCAGAGCGCGGCGAGTTCGGCATCGTTCATGGAGACGTGGCGGATGGGGAAGGACATCGGATCGACCACGTCGGCGGCCAGCTCTCCGTCCGGCCCCGGGGCGTAGCCGCAAAAGATGACGCTGCGGCCGTTCTTGAGCCTGGCCATGAACGGATACGCCTGGCCGAGCCGGGACAAGTTTTCGACGCCGACGCGCTTTTCCCTGGCGGCGAGTCCCTGTTCCCTGGCGATGCGCACGATCATCGCAGTCGAGGGTTCCTCGTCCTGCAGGGCGTAGGCGTGGACCAGGCTTTCCAGGGACAGGTCCAGGCCGTGGTGGCGGCCGATCATGACCAGGGCGCGCAGGGCGCTGCGAGCCAGGCGCGGCCTGGCGAGCAGCGCCGTTCCTCCCCAGCTTTTTTCCAGGGCTTCGCGGCCCAGCTCGAAGGAGGCGAAACCGTGGGCCAGAGGATCGGCGATCAGGGCGTGGCCGTCGAGCGCGCCGCCGCGAAAGCCCAGCACCACGACCATATTACCGTTTTTCAGGCGGGCCAGAAAGGGAAATTCGTCGCGCAGCGAGGCGAGGTCGTCGAAAGTCATCTCGCGCACGACCGTCTCGAAGCCGATCTCGCGGGCCATGGCGGCGACCACGCCGATCTCGGGCTCGGCGCCGCCGAGGCCATACTTGTCCACGGCCGCGGCGGGGTCGAAGGGCGCGCAGAAGGTTTCGGCCAGAACCTTAAGGCAGGTCAGAGCGGTGTTCATGGCTTGGCAGACGGTTTTGGCCCGGCATTGGTTACAGGCAGTAGTGGTCGCGACGCTGGCAAAGGAATACGCAAAGCTTCCGTGCAACGCAACGGCTATGTTCGTCGTCGATTCCGTTCAGGCGGTATTGCGGGCCATTTTTTTTTGGTTTAGAGAGACCAAAATCTTTTCACGGGACGGCGCATCATGAGTTTGACCTCGCTCTCGCAGCTGTATTCTCCAATGTCGGGAAACCCGAACGTGGACGGTTTGCTTTGGGCCAATCAAGTCAGCTACAATTACCTTTTGCCGTCGCAGAACTTTATCAATTATTCCTTCGACTCCTCGGCCGCCGCAGCCGTGCCGGGCTCTGTCGGCGTGGGCGAGATGGACGCCGGCCAGCAGGCCGGAACGATTCAGATGCTCAATTACGTCAGCAGCGTGACCGGGATCGTGTTCAAAAACACGACCGGCGATGCGAACGCGCCCGTGAATCTGTTCTTCGGCTACTCCGGAGACTTCAACGGCGGCTGGTACGGCGTGGACTACAACAATATCGCCTACGGCCAGGACGCCGGCGGCAACCTCACCTCGCTGGCCATCCACGACTCGATCCTGCTCAGTAACGACTACGATCCTTTGAGCAGCATCACGCCCGGCAGTCCCGGCTACGACGTCCTGCTGCACGAAATCGGCCATGCCCTGGGGCTCAAAAACGCAGATGACGGACCCAACCCCGTGCCCGCCGGGCTGGACAATCTGACCTCCACCATCATGACGAACGCGGTCAGTCTCGACCCCGGAAATCCCTCGGGAACATCCGCGCATTTCGGCACGCTCGACATCCAGGCCCTGAACTGGCTCTACGGCGGCGACGGGCTGCTCGGCAAATACGGCCTGACCGCCGACGCGAACGGCAACCCGGTCGCGGGCGGCTTCAATCCGGCGATCGCCTCGGCGGGCGCCGCCGGCTCAAGCCCGGCCGCGACCGCCGCCGGCGCGGTCTTCGGCAAGCAAAACACCCTGTTCGCCGTGTCCTGAAAAGCATTTCAGCGCCGCAAGGCAATAAAAAAGGGCCGTGAGGCCCTTTTTTTGTTGATATGCAAAGCGGAAACCGGGGGGAAAAAACCCTTTTGTGTACAAAAGAGTTTTTTCCCCCCGGCCCCCCCTTTTTCCCAAAAAACTTTATCAGGGGGAAGGGACATTACGATAATACGTCTTCATCCAAACCTTACAAAGTTTTTGGGAGGTGGGGGTCAGGGGCAAGGCGCGCAGCGCTGGCCGGCGCCATCCATTACAAAGGGTTCCTCCCCCTGATTTTCTCCTCTTTCCTCTCTGCGCTCTCTACTCTCCGCTATGAATCGATCAGCAGCGGGTTGTCCTGGAGGTCTTCCAGGAACTTGTCCGGCCGCTCCGGCTGTTCGGGCACGACGATTTCGGTTTCCATGTAGCGCCGGTAGCCGGTGCCGGCCGGGATGAGGCGTCCGACGATGACGTTTTCCTTCAGGCCCCGGAGGTAGTCTTCCTTGCCCATGAGCGAGGCTTCGGTGAGCACCTTGGTGGTCTCCTGGAAGGAGGCCGCCGAGATGAACGAATCCGTGGACAGCGAGGCCTGAGTGATGCCCAGGACCAGCGGTTCGGCCACGGCCGGGCGCAGGCCGTCCTTGACGCACTTGGCGTTTTCTTCCAGGAAGCGGCTCTTGTCCACCTGTTCGCCGATCAAAAAGCCCGTTTCCCCGGAATCGAGGATCATGACCTTCTTGAGCATCTGGCGCACGATGATTTCGATGTGCTTGTCGTTGATGGTCACGCCCTGGAAGCGGTAGACGTCCTGGATTTCCTCGACCAGATACTTGGCCAGGTATTTCTCGCCCATGATCTTGAGGATGTCGTGGAGTTCGGGATAGCCTTCGGTCAGCATTTCCCCGGCCTCGACGAAGTCGCCTTCCTGGACGGTGATGTGCTTGCCCTTGGGGATCAGGTATTCCTTGGTGTCGCCGGTCTCCGGGGTGACGATGATCTTGCGTTTGCCCTTGGTTTCCGGGCCGAACGAGACGATGCCGTCGATTTCCGAGACCACGGCCATTTCCTTGGGCTTTCTGACCTCGAAGAGCTCGGCCACGCGCGGAAGGCCGCCGACGATGTCCTTGGTCTTGGAGGATTCGCGCGGCTTCCGGGCGATCACGTCGCCGGCTTTGACGTGGCTGCCGTCGCGCACCATGATGATCGCTCCGACCGGCAGCTGGAAGGCGGCCGGCGAGGCCGTGCCGGGCCGGATCTTGGCCTGGCCGGCATCGTCGCAGATCGAGATCGAGGGCCTGAAGTTGGTGGTCCGGTATTCGATGATGGTCTGGGTGGCGCGCTTGGTCGCCTCGTCCACCTTTTCTTGGTAGGTCTTGCCTTCGACGATGTCGGTGAACTTGGCCACGCCGTCGACGTCGCTGACGAACGGCTCGTTGAAGGGATCCCATTCGGCCAGGATCATGTCTTTTTTGACTTCGGCCCCGTCGGCGACGAAGAGCTTGGCGCCGGAGGGCAGGTTGTATTTCTCGCGCTCACGGCCCTGATCGTCGACGATGGCCAATTGACCGGATTTGCCGAGCACGATCGCCTGGCCTTCCTCGCTGGTGACCATCTTGAGCCTAGACAGGATGACCCGGCCGTTATGCTGGGCCTCGACCGAGGAACGCTCGATTTCGCGCGCCGCCGTGCCGCCGATGTGGAAGGTGCGCATGGTCAGCTGGGTGCCGGGTTCGCCGATGGACTGGGCGGCGATGATGCCCACGGTCTCGCCCACGTTGACCAGGTGTCCGCGCGCCAGGTCGCGGCCGTAGCAGCTCGAACAGACGCCGAATTTGCTCTGGCAGGTGAGCGTGGAGCGGATGGCCATGGTGTTGACGCCGCTCTCCTCGATGACCCGGGCGTAGTGCTCGTCGATGAGCGTTCCGGCCGGGATGAGGACTTCCTCGCCGTCGGGATCGTAGACGTCGAACATGGCCGTGCGGCCGAGCGCCCTTTCCCACAGGCGCTGCTTGACGTCGCCGGCCTTGATGTAATGGGTGATCTCCAGGCCGTCGACCGTGCCGCAATCGCGTTCGGTGACGATCACGTCCTGGACCACGTCCACCAGGCGCCTGGTCAGGTAGCCGGAGTTGGCGGTTTTCAACGCCGTGTCGGCCAGGCCCTTACGCGCGCCGTGCGTGGAGATGAAGTACTGGGCGACGGAGAGGCCCTCGCGGAAGTTGGAGGTGATCGGGGTCTCGATGATCTCGCCGGACGGCTTGGCCATCAGTCCGCGCATGCCGGCCAACTGGCGCATCTGGTCCTGGTTGCCTCGCGATCCCGAGTTGGTCATCATGTAGATCGGGTTGAAGCTGATGTTCTTTTCGTCCTTGCCGGTGCGCGGATTGTGGATGATCTCGGTGGTGATCTCGCGCATCATCTCGGAGGACACGTCGTTGGTGGCCTTGGTCCAGACGTCGACCACCTTGTTGTATTTCTCGGTGCGGGTGATGATGCCCTCGTTGTACTGCTGCTCGATCTCGTCGACCTCGTGCTGCGAAGCGCCGAGGATGGAGGCCTTGGTGGTCGGAATCTTCAGATCCTTGACCCCGATGGAAACGCCGGCCCGGGTGGCGTATTCGAAGCCCAGGTCCTTGAGGCGGTCGCACAGGATGACCGTGGCCTTGGTGCCGGCGTGGCGGTAGGCCTCGCCGACCAGGCGGCCGATGGCCTTCTTGGTCAGGACGCAGTTGACGAAATCAAACGGCACTTCCTCGGGCAGAAGCTCGCCCACGATGATCCGTCCCGGGGTGGTGTCCACCAGTTTGCCGTCCAGGCGCACCTGGACCCGGGCCTGCAAGCCCACGCACTTGGCGTCGTAGGCGGCGATGACCTCCATCTGATCGGCGAAAATCTTGCCTTCGCCCGGCTGCACCGAACGGTCCACGGTGAGATAGTACAGTCCGAGCACGATGTCCTGGGAGGGCACGATGATCGGATGCCCGTTGGCCGGGGACAGGATGTTGTTGGAGCTCATCATGAGCACCCGGCATTCGATCTGGGCCTCGACCGAAAGCGGCACGTGCACGGCCATCTGGTCGCCGTCGAAGTCGGCGTTGTAGGCCGAGCACACCAGCGGATGCAGCTGGATGGCCTTGCCTTCGACCAGGATCGGCTCGAAGGCCTGGATGCCCAGGCGGTGCAGGGTGGGCGCGCGGTTGAGCAGGATCGGGTACTCGCGCACGACTTCTTCCAGGATGTCCCAGACCACCAGCTCTTCGCGCTCGACCATCTTCTTGGCGCTTTTGATGGTGGTGGCCAGCTCCCTTTTTTCCAATTCGGCGTAGATGAAGGGTTTGAAAAGCTCAAGGGCCATCTTCTTGGGCAGCCCGCACTGGTGGAGTTTGAGCTTGGGTCCGACCACGATGACCGAGCGTCCCGAGTAGTCCACGCGCTTGCCGAGCAGGTTCTGGCGGAAGCGGCCCTGCTTGCCCTTGATCATGTCGGAAAGCGACTTGAGGGGGCGTCCGTTGGTGCCGGTGATCGCCCGGCCGCGGCGGCCGTTGTCGAAGAGCGCGTCCACGGCTTCCTGGAGCATGCGCTTTTCGTTTCTGATGATGATATCGGGCGCGCCGAGTTCGAGCAGCCGCTTGAGGCGGTTGTTGCGGTTGATCACCCGGCGGTAGAGGTCGTTCAGATCGGAGGTGGCGAAACGGCCGCCGTCCAGCGGCACCAGCGGACGCAGTTCCGGCGGAATGACCGGCACCACTTCCATGATCATCCACTCGGGCCGGTTGCCGGATTCGAGGAAGGCCTCGACGATCTTCAGGCGTTTGGTGACTTTCTTCTTCTTGGTCTGCGAGCGCGTGGTCATGGCCTCTTCGCGCAGCATGTCGCGCAGTTCCTGGAGGCGCAGTTCCTCCAAAAGCGAACGCACGGCCTCGGCGCCCATGCCCACGGTCACGGCGTCCTCGCCGAAATGCTCGATCACCTGGAGGTACTGGTCTTCGCTGATGACCTGGAGCCTGGTCAGGTTGGTTTCCTTGGGATCGAGCACGATATAGGAGTCGAAATAGAGCACCTTCTCCAGATCGATCATGGTCATGTCGAGCAGGGTGCCGATCTTGGAGGGCAAGGTCTTGAGAAACCAGATGTGGGCCACCGGCGCGGCCAGTTCGATATGGCCCATGCGCTCGCGGCGGACCTTGGAGGCGATGACCTCGACGCCGCATTTCTCGCACACGATGCCGCGGTGCTTCATGCGCTTGTACTTGCCGCAGTTGCACTCGTAGTCCTTGACCGGTCCGAAGATCTTGGCGCAGAAAAGCCCGTCGCGTTCGGGCTTGAACGTCCGGTAGTTGATCGTCTCGGGCTTTTTCACTTCGCCGAACGACCATTCCCGTATCTTTTCCGGGGAGGCCAGGGATATCTTGATGGCTTTGAGCGTCCGGCTCGACAGCGCCGCCGCGGGAGCGCCCCGGAGCGTGAAGAGATCGTCCAAGGTCATGTTGTCACCTCGTCGTTGTCCGGACCCGGGGTCCGGATGCGTGTCCGGGAGGCGCGAAAGCGCCCCCCGGTCCCCTTTGGGGGCCTATGATCGACCGGCTCGCGCCGGAATGCCTTGTAACCAGGTTCTTGCGCCGTGCGCCCGCTACCTGCCGGGCCGCACCGGCTTTTTCTTTTCGTCCTGGACCAGATCCACGTCCAGCCCAAGGCTCATGAGTTCCTTGACCAGGACGTTGAAGGACTCGGGCAGGCCGGCCTCCAGGAAGTTGTCGCCCTTGACGATCTTCTCGTACATCTTGACCCGGCCGGCGACGTCGTCGCTTTTGACGGTCAGGAATTCCTGGAGCAGGTAGGAGGCGCCGTACGCCTCCAAGGCCCAGACCTCCATTTCGCCGAGCCTTTGTCCGCCGAACTGGGCCTTGCCGCCGAGCGGCTGCTGGGTGACCAGGGAGTAAGGGCCGGTCGAGCGGGCGTGGATCTTCTCGTCGACTAAGTGGTGGAGCTTGAGCATGTACATGATGCCCACGGTGACCGGCTTCTCGAAAGCCTCGCCGGTGCGGCCGTCGTGGATGATCATCTTGCCTTCGTCGGGCAGCCCGGCGCGCGACAGCCAGCCCCAGAGCTCGCTTTCGTCGGCCCCGTCGAAGACCGGGGTCTTGCTGATGATGCCGTGCTTGAGCGCCTTGACCGCAGCGGTGAATTCCTCGTCGCCGAGCGTGTCGACCAGCGCGTTGATCTCGGCCGAGTCGAACATGCTTTTGACTTCCTTGCGCACGTGGTCGAGGTGTTCCCCGTTTTCGACCATGGTGGCGAGCTGCCGGCCGAGCGAACTGGCCGCCCAGCCCAGGTGCGTCTCCATGATCTGGCCGATGTTCATGCGCGAGGGCACGCCGAGCGGGTTGAGCACGATGTCCACCGGGGTGCCGTCCTTGAAGAAGGGCATGTCCTCCACCGGCAGGATGCAGGAGACGACGCCCTTGTTGCCGTGGCGGCCGGCCATCTTGTCGCCCACGTTGAGCTTGCGCTTGACGGCCACGTACACCTTGACCATCTTGATCACGCCCGGAGGCAGGTCGTCGCCCTCGGTGGCCTTCTCGCGCTTGAGGTCGTAGATGGTCTTGATGAAACGCACCTGGCGTTCGTAGGCCTCGATCATCTGCGCCAGGCGGTCGCCGGTTTCCTTGTTCGAGAAGAGCCCGGAGAGCTTCTTGACCGGAACCTCGTCGAGGATTTCGCGCTTGAGGGTGTGTCCGGCTTCGGCCAAAACCTGGCCTTTTTTCTTGCCCATCAGGGTGGTGGCCAGGCTCTTGCCCTGGATCTGCTCCCAGACAAGCTCGCGCACGGCCGTGGTCAGGGCGGCGATGTGCCGGGTTTCCTTCATGTCTATCTTGGCCAGTTCGCCGTCTTCGATGCCCTTGGTGCGCTCGTCCTTGTCGCCGCTTCTGCGGTTGAACACGCGCACGTCGATGACCGTGCCCTCGATGCCAGGCGGCACCTTGAGCGAGGTGTTTTTGACGTCGCGCGCCTTGTCGCCGAAGATGGCGCGCAGGAGTTTCTCTTCCGGGGTCAGCTGGGTCTCGCCCTTGGGCGTGATCTTGCCGACCAGGATGTCTTCGGGGCCGACCTTGGCGCCGATGCGGATGATGCCGCTCTCATCGAGATTGCGCAGCATCTCCTCGCCGACATTGGGGATGTCCCTTGTGATCTCTTCGGGACCGAGCTTCGTGTCGCGGGCGACCAGCTCGAATTCCTCGATGTGCACCGAGGTGAAGACGTCTTCCTTGACCACCCGTTCGCTGATCAGGATCGAGTCCTCGAAGTTGTAGCCGCACCAGGGCATGAACGCGACCAGCAGATTCTTGCCGAGCGCCAGTTCGCCGTCGCGGATGCCCGGGCCGTCGGCCAGGACGTCGCCCTTTTTCACCCGGGCGCCGGGCAGAACGCGGGGACGCTGGCCAAAACAGGTGTTCTGGTTGGATTTGTGGAATTTCTGCAATTCGTAGGCGCGCACGCCGCCGGAGTCCGGATACAGCCCGCCGTCGTAGCAGGCGATGATCCGTTCGGCGTCGGCGTAGTGGACCAGCCCGTCCTCTTCGGCGAGCAGGCAGGAGCCCGAATCCCTGGCCACGGCGCCTTCCATGCCCGTGCCCACGATCGGCTGGTCGCAGCGAAGCAGCGGCACGGCCTGGCGCTGCATGTTCGAGCCCATCAGGGCGCGGTTGGCGTCGTCGTGCTCCAGGAAGGGGATCAGCGCCGCCGAGACCGAAACGATCTGCGAGGGCGAGATGTCCATCATGGTCACGGTTTCCGACGGGGTCATGGCCACGTCGCCCTTGACCCGGGCGGTGACCAGCCCGGCGCCGAGCGTGTCGTCGGCGTGGATGGGCACGTTGGCCTGGGCGATGATCTCGTCGGCCTCCCGGGAGGCGTCCATGTACATGAATTCGCCCGTGACCTTGCCGTCCTTGAGCACCCGGTAGGGCGTTTCGATGAAGCCGAAATCGTTGACCCGGGCATAGGTGGTCAGACTGACGATCAGGCCGATGTTCGGGCCTTCCGGCGTTTCGATCGGACAGATGCGGCCGTAGTGCGAGACGTGCACGTCGCGCACCTCGAAGCCGGCGCGCTCGCGGGTCAGTCCTCCGGGTCCGAGCGCCGACAGGCGGCGCTTGTGAGTGACCTCGGAGAGCGGATTGGTCTGGTCCATGAACTGGGACAACTGGGAGGTGCCGAAGAATTCTTTGAGCACCGCCGCCACCGGCTTGGGGTTGATCAGGTCGTGGGGCATGAGCGTTGCCACTTCCTGCAGGCTCATGCGCTCCTTGATGGCCCGCTCCATGCGCACCAGGCCGATGCGGTACTGGTTTTCCACCAGCTCGCCGACCGGGCGCACGCGCCGGTTGCCCAGATGGTCGATGTCGTCGGCCTGGCCGTGGGTGTCCTTGAGGAAGGCCAGGTGCTTGATCGACTTGAGGATGTCCTCGTTGGTCAGAGTGCGGAAATCAAGCGGCGTGTCGACCTTGAGGCGGCTGTTGAGCTTGTAGCGCCCGACCGGGGAGAGGTCGTAGTAGTCCGCGTTGCGGAACAGGTTCTCGAAGAAGGTGGCCGCGATTTCCGGGGTCGGCGGCGAGGAGGGCCGCAGCCTGCGGTAGATCTCCACCTGGGCCGTGGCCAGATCGGTGGTCTTGTCGAGCATGAGCGTGTCGCGGATCGAGGAGGAGACGTCCACGCCCCTGGTGAACAGGCCCGGCACATTGACGACGCCGGCGGCCTTGAGGTTCTCGATCAAGCCCTTGTCGAGTTCGGCGCCGGCCTCGGCGATGACCTCGCCCGTGGCGGGATTGGTTATATCCTCGGCCAGAAACAGCCCTTCGAGCGTCTCCGGCGGGACTTCCATGGCGTCGATGCCCGCCTCGTTCATCAGCCGCCAGGCCTTCTTGGTGATCGGCTTGTCGGCGGCCACCAGCAGCGCGCCGTCGGCGCTCTTGATGTCCGAGTACGCCTTTTCCTTGCGGTAGAAGTCCTTGTGGACCTCGCGGAACAGCCTGTCGCCGTCCAGACGGTAATGCTCGGTCTGGTAGAAATAGGCCAGGATGTCGGCCTTGGTCATGGCCATGGCCTTCATCAGAATCGTGGCCGGCATCTTGCGGCGCCGGTCGATGCGGACGTACAAGATGTCCTTGTGGTCGAAGTCGAAGTCCAGCCAGGAGCCGCGCATGGGGATGATCCGGCAGGAATAGAGCACCTTGCGCGAAGCGTGGGTCTTGCCCGAATCGTGCTCGAAGATGATGCCGGGCGAACGCTGGAGCTGGTTGACGATGACGCGCTCGGTGCCGTTGATGATGAAGGTGCCCTTCTCGGTCATCAGAGGCACGGTGCCGAAATAGATGATCTGCTCTTTGATGTCGCGGATGGTGCGGTTGCCCGTCTCCTCCTCGACATCGTAGACCACCAGGCGCACCTTGATGCGCAGCGGCGCTTCGTAGGTCAGTCCCTTGGCGATGCACTCGGCGACGTCGTACTTGGGCTCGCCGATTTCGTAGCTGACGTACTCCAGGCTGGCGGTGCGGTTGAAATCCTCGATCGGGAAGACGGAGCGGAATACGCCTTCGAGGCCCGTGTCGGCGCGGCTTGCCGGCGCAACGTCGCGTTGCAGGAATTGCTCATAGGAATCGACCTGCAGGTTGAGCAGATGCGGGATGGAGACCTTATTGACGATCTTGCCGAAATTCTTGATCAATTGGGCCATTTTACCCTCGTGCCAAAGAGGTTTGAAAGAGCGTATCGAACGCAAGTCCGATAAAACGGGACAAGAGCGCCACCCTTCCCCGGGGAAGGGCGCGCTCTTCTCCGTATCTTCAAACGTCTTGAATCACTATTTAATTTCACACTCGGCGCCGGCTTCGACCAGCTGCTTCTTGGCTTCCTCGGCCTCGGCCTTGGAAACGCCTTCCTTGATGGTGGACGGGGTCTCATCAACTTTGGCCTTGGCCTCTTTCAGGCCCAGGCCCGTCAGCGCGCGAACGGCCTTGATGGCGCCGATCTTGTTGGCGCCGGCGGCCTTGAGGATGACGTCGAACTCGGTCTTCTCCTCTTCGGCCGGGGCGGCCTCGGCGGCCGGAGCGGCGGCCATGACGCCCACCGGAGCGGCGGCGGAAACGCCGAACTTCTCTTCGAGTTCCTTGATGAACACGGAAAGTTCGAGCACGGTCATATTGGCGATGAAATCGACAACTTGTTCTTTGGTGACACCAGACATGGAAATCTCCTTTGATGGTTTCGCTTTGGCGGTCCGGCCCGGTTACCCTAGGCGGCGGATTCCTTCTGTTCTTTGAGGGCGTTCAAACAATTCATGACGCCCCGGATGACGTTCGCGAACAGGCAGACGAAATTGGTCGGTACGGCGTTCATCGTCCCAAGGGCCATGCCCAGAAGTTCCTGCTTGCCCGGCAGCTTGGCCAAATCGCGGACCGATTCCTGAGTCAGGAAGGAGCCCTCGAGCGAAGCGAAGCGCAGTGCGAACTTCTTGTTGGTCTTGGCGTATTCGATCAAGACCTTGGCGGCCACCACCGGATCGTCGTAGCCGATGGCGATGGCGCAGTTTTCCTTGAGGTGGTCTTTTAAGACCTCGTGCCGTCCCCCGGTCACCGCCCTGCGGGCCAAGGTGTTCTTGACGACCTGGTAATCCACTCCGCTGCCGCGCAGCTTCACCCTCAGATCGGTCAGCTCTTCCACCTTGAGTCCCTTGAAGTCGGTGACGACCAAGATGCCCGCGCGATCGGCCTTTTCCTTGAGCTTCTCGATGATCTCAGCCTTGCGCGCTTTTTCCACGGTCACTCCTCCAAAATGGGTTTAGTCGGCGAAAGAGAGCCAAAGCGTCGTCTCGACGGGAAATTAAGGGTCGCCCCACCCGCTGTCTTTGACTCGCCTTTCCCATGCCTCAGCCGGTATCTATGTCAAAGGACGAAGGGAAAGCCTTTCCCGAGGGAAGCCTTCCTGGTCCCGATTCGCCCGAAAACGCCGCCGGTCGTCCCGGCGCGGCGGCAAATGCTAGCCTTCCAGGAACTTTTTCAGGCCCAGGGTGTCGATCTTGATGCCCGGGCCCATGGTGGTGGTCAGGGCCAGGGCTTGCAGATACGTGCCCTTGGCCGCCGAAGGTTTGAGCCGCATGACGGAGTCCATCAGGACTTTGAAGTTGCCCAGGATCTTGTCCTCGCCGAAGCTCTTCTTGCCGAGCGGCGCGTGCAGGACGCCGGCCTTGTCGACCCGAAACTCCACCCGGCCGGCCTTCATCTCGGTGACTGCCTTGCCGATGTCGAAGGTGACCGTGCCGGTCTTGGCGTTGGGCATCAGGCCCCTCGGGCCGAGCAGGCGGCCGATCTTGCCGACCAGCGCCATCATGTCGGGCGTGGCCACGGCCTTGTCGAAGTCCAGGAAACCGCCCTGGATCTTTTCGACCAGATCCTCGGCGCCGGTGACGTCCGCGCCGGCGGCCTTGGCTTCGGCTTCCTTGTCGCCCTTGCAGAAGGCGGCCACGCGCACGGTCTTGCCCAGGCCGTGCGGCAGGGTGACGGCGCCGCGCACCATCTGGTCGGAGTATTTGGGATCGACCCCGAGGCAGATGGCCACTTCGACGGTCTCGTCGAACTTGGCGAAAGCCGCCCCCAGGCAATACTTGAGACCTTCGTCAAGCGGGTGCTTGAGGCTCAGGTCGATGTCCTTGACCGCGTTGCGGTAATTTTTTCCGTGTTTGGGCATGGCGATTGATCCTTCTGCTTAACCGACGACGTCCAGACCCATGCTGCGAGCGGTGCCGGAGATGGTGCGGCAGGCGGCTTCAAGGTCCTTGGCGTTCATGTCTTGGAGTTTGATCCGCGCGATTTCCTCGATCTGGGCGCGGCTGACGCTTCCGACCTTGGTCTTGTTGGGCTCGCCCGAGCCCTTTTCGACCTTGGCGGCCTTGAGCAACAAGACCGGCGCGGGCGGGGTCTTGGTGATGAAGGTGAAGGAGCGGTCGGCGTAGATCGTGATCACCACCGGGGTGATCATGCCCTTCTGCTCCATGGTCTTGGCGTTGAAGGATTTGCAAAACTCCATGATGTTCACGCCGTGCTGGCCCAGGGCCGGCCCGACCGGCGGCGAAGGGTTGGCCGCGCCGGCGGGAATCTGCAACTTGACTTTGGCGACTTCTTTCTTGGCCATGGGAACTTCCTTGACTCGGATTTCCCCCCGGATGCTCCCGGGGGCGATCGTCTTCTGTGACGCTTAGCCTTTGCTCACCTGGACGAAATCGAGCTCCACCGGAGTCTGGCGGCCGAAAATGGAGACCGCGACCCGCAGCTTGCCCTTGTCGTAATTGACGTCCTCGACCATTCCATTGAAGCCCCCGAAGGGACCGTCGATGACCCGCACCTCGTCTCCGCGCTCGAAATGGAACTTGGGACGGGGCTGCTCCTGACGCGTTTCCATCAGGCTGATGATTTTATCGATCTCGCTGTCGCGCATGGGCGCGGGCTTGTTTTTGCCGCCGACGAACCCGGTCACCTTGGGGATGTCCTGCACCAGATGCCAGGACTCGTCGTTCATGATCATCTTGACCATGATGTAGCCGGGATAGAACTTGCGGGTCGACGTCTTCTTCTCGCCCTTGACCAGCTCGATCACCTTTTCCGTGGGCACGATCACTTCCTCGATCATGTCCTTGGCCTGTCCGGTGCGCATCATCTCCCGGATGGTCTTTTCGACCCGGTGCTCGAAGCCGGAATAGGTATGCACGATATACCAGCGGGATTTGGCCTCCCGTTCGGCCGTAATGTCAAATGGCTGTTCAGTCATGAGAGAATCTTTTCCACCAGTTTCGCCAAGGATACGTCGACGATGCCCAAAAAGAGCGACATCACAACCACCAGAACGAGAACCGCGACCCCGGTGGCCACGGTCTCCTTGCGGGTCGGCCAAACCACCTTCTTGATTTCGAGCTTGGAGAGCTCGAAGAATTCCTTGAATTCCTCGATCTTGGCCATAAAGCTCGAGGGGGACTTCGCCGGCGCGGATTCGCGCGGCTCGCGGACCTCGCCGGCCTGCGCGCCCGCGTCTTTCGACTTCTTGTTCGCCATAACCACGCCTTGTAAAAAGTGGCAGGGCAGGAGGGATTCGAACCCGCAACCCCCGGATTTGGAGTCCGATGCTCTACCGTTGGAGCTACTGCCCTGCGCGCGGGAAACGCCGCCGTTTCCCGAGACCCATGCCGGAACGGCCGGCCCGGAGAATAAACGCTTGCGACGCCGGAACTACTTGGTCTCGCGATGCACCGTGTGCTTTTTGTCCCACGGGCAATACTTCTTGATTTCCAAGCGTCCGGTGGTGTTCTTCTTGTTCTTTTCCGTGGCGTAGTTGCGCCGCTTGCATTCGGTGCACTGCAACTGGATGTTGATTCGCATGATTTACTCCACGATTTCCGAGACCACGCCCGCGCCGACGGTGCGGCCGCCTTCGCGGATGGCGAAGCGCAGGCCTTTTTCCATGGCGATCGGGGCGATCATTTCGACGTCGAAGGTGGCGTTGTCCCCGGGCATGACCATTTCAACGCCCTCGGCCAAACTCACCACGCCGGTCACGTCGGTGGTTCTGAAATAAAACTGCGGACGGTACCCCGTGAAAAACGGGGTGTGACGGCCGCCCTCTTCCTTGCTCAGCACGTACACTTCGGCCTTGAACTTCTTGTGCGGCGGAATCGAACCCGGCTTGGCCAGAACCTGCCCGCGCTCCACGTCGTCGCGCTTGACCCCGCGCAAAAGCACGCCCACGTTGTCGCCCGCCTGGCCCTGGTCGAGAATCTTGCGGAACATCTCAACGCCCGTGCAGGTCGTCTTGACCGTGGCCTTGATGCCCACGATCTCCACTTCCTCGCCGACCTTGACCACCCCGCGCTCAACGCGCCCGGTCACCACCGTGCCGCGGCCCGAAATGGAAAACACGTCCTCGATCGGCATGAGAAACGGCTTGTCGATGTCGCGCTTGGGCTCGGGAATGTACGAATCGCAAGCCTCAAGCAAATCGAAAATGCACTTGGCGTCAGGGGAATCGGCCTTGTCCGCCTCCAGCGCCTTGAGCGCGCTGCCCGAAATCACCGGAATGTCGTCGCCCGGAAAACCGTACTTGGTGAGCAGCTCGCGCACTTCCAGCTCGACCAGTTCGAGCAGCTCGGCGTCGTCCACCAGGTCGACCTTGTTCAGGAAAACGACCAGCGACGGCACGCCGACCTGGCGGGCGAGCAGGATGTGCTCGCGGGTCTGCGGCATGGGGCCGTCGGTCGCCGCGACCACCAGGATGCCGCCGTCCATCTGCGCCGCGCCGGTGATCATGTTCTTGATGTAGTCGGCGTGGCCCGGGCAGTCCACGTGGGCGTAGTGCCGGTTGGCGGTCTCGTACTCCACGTGCGCCGTGGCGATGGTGATGCCGCGTTCTTTTTCCTCGGGGGCCTTGTCGATCTGGTCGAACGGCACGAACTGAGCCCCGCCCTTGAGGCTCATCATCTTCGTGATGGCGGCGGTCAGCGTGGTCTTGCCGTGATCGATGTGACCGATGGTGCCGATGTTGACGTGCGGCTTGTTGCGCTGAAATTTGGCCTTGCCCATGGTATTTCCCCCTGCTCTACTTCTTCTTGCTTATGATTTCCTCGGCGAGACTCGCCGGGACTTTTTCGTAGTGGTCGAACTGCATGGTGAAGGTCGCCCTTCCCTGGGTCTTGGAGCGCAGGTCGGTGGCGTAGCCGAACATCTGCGACAAAGGCACGTGGGAGCGGATGACCTGGGCGCCGGCCCGGGCCTCGACGTTCATGATCCGGCCGCGCCGGCCGTTCAAATCGCCCATGACGTCGCCCATGTATTCGTCGGGCGTGACCACTTCGACGTCCATGATCGGTTCGAGCAGAACCGCGCCGGCCTTTTTGCAGGCCTCCTTGAAGGCCATGGAGCCGGCCACGAAAAAGGCCTGCTCCGAAGAGTCGACCTCGTGGTAGGAGCCGTAGGTCAGGGTGACGGTCACGTCCACGATCGGATACCCGGCCATGATGCCGTTTTTCAGGGCGTTCTGGATGCCCTTGTCGATGGCCGGAATGTATTCCTTGGGGATGACGCCGCCGGAAATGGCGTTGACGAATTCGTAACCGCCCTCGGCCCTGGGCTCGACTTCGATAACCACGTGGCCGTACTGGCCGCGCCCGCCGGACTGCTTGGCGTACTTGGTGTCCTGCTTGACCTTCTTGGTGATGGTCTCGCGGTAGGCCACCTGGGGCGCGCCCACGTTGGCGGCCACGCCGAATTCGCGGATCAGGCGGTCGACGATGATCTCCAGGTGCAATTCGCCCATGCCGGCGATCAGGGTCTGGCCGGTCTCCTCGTTGGTGACCACCCGAAACGACGGGTCTTCCTTGGTGAGCTTGTTCAGGGACTGGGAAAGATTGTCGCGGTCGGCCTGGGTCTTGGGCTCGATGGCCACCTGGATGACCGGCTCGGGAATGTCCAGCGACTCAAGCGCCACGACCCGGGAAGGCTCGCACAGGGTGTCGCCGGTGGCGGCGAGCTTAAGGCCCACGGCGGCGACGATGTCGCCGGCCAGGGCTTCCTTGATTTCCTCGCGCTTGTTGGCGTGCATTTTCAGCAGCCGGCCGATGCGCTCCTTCTTGGAGGAGCTCGCGTTGACCACGGTCATGCCGGTTTCGATGCGTCCGGAATACAGGCGCAGAAAGGTCAGGTGCCCGATGTAGGGATCGCTCATGAGCTTGAAGGCCAAGGCCGCGAGCGGGGCTTTTTCGTCGCACGGGCACTCGACTTCCTGGCCGGGGTTGTCGACGCTCATGCCGACCATGGCCGGGATGTCGAGAGGGGAAGGCAGAAAATCGACCACCGCGTCGAGCAGGGGCTGCACGCCCTTGTTCTTGAAGGCCGAGCCGCACAGAACCGGACAGATGGCCAGATTGATGGTGGCCTTGCGCACGCCGCCGACGAGCTCCTCCTGGGTGAGCTCCTCGCCGCCGAGATATTTTTCGAGCAGGGTCTCGTCTTCCTCGGCGATGGCTTCGAGCATCTCCAGGCGCAGCTGGTCGAACTGGTCCTGAAGCTCGGCCGGGACGTCCTCGACCGTGTATTCACGGCCCATGGTGGAGTCGTCGAAGATGAAGGCCTTTGCGGAGATCAGATCGACGACGCCCTTGAAATTCTCTTCGCTGCCGATGGGAATCTGCAGCGGCACGGCCTTGGTCTTGAGCCGGTCCTTCATCATCTGGACGCAGCGGAAAAAGTCCGCGCCGACGCGGTCCATCTTGTTGACGAAGGCCAGGCGCGGGACGCGGTAGCGGTCGGCCTGGCGCCAGACGGTCTCGGTCTGGGGCTCGACGCCGGCCACGGCGTCGAACACGGCCACGGCGCCGTCGAGCACGCGCAGCGAGCGCTCGACTTCCATGGTGAAGTCCACGTGGCCCGGGGTGTCGATGATGTTGACCCGGTAGTCGCGCCAATAGCAGGTCGTGGCCGCCGAGGTGATGGTGATGCCGCGCTCCTGCTCCTGGACCATCCAGTCCATGGTGGCCTGGCCGTCATGCACCTCGCCTATCTTGTGCGATACGCCGGTGTAATACAGGATGCGCTCGGTGGTCGTGGTCTTGCCCGCGTCGATGTGGGCCATGATCCCGATATTGCGCTGTTTATCCGATGAAACCGCTTTGGACACAATCACTCCGAAAAAAACTTGACGGTATCAACCATCCGCGCGCCCGGCGAAAAGCAAAAAACGGCGCGGCGCCGTTTCAGGCTCAAGCCCTCGCTCAGGCTGCGAAAGCGGCGCGGAAAGTCCGCGCCGGCCTATTACCAGCGGTAATGGGCAAAGGCCTTGTTGGCCTCGGCCATGCGATGCGTGTCTTCCTTCTTCTTCACCGCGCCGCCCCTGCCGTTGTAGGCGTCGAGAAATTCGCCGGACAAGCGGGCGGTCATGCCCTTTTCCCCGCGGGAACGGGACATGTTGATCAACCAGCGGATGGCCAGGGAAACCTGCCGCTCGGGACGCACCTCCATGGGCACCTGATAGGTCGCGCCGCCGACGCGCCGCGCCTTGACTTCCATGTGCGGCTTGACGTTGGCCACGACCTTCTCGAACGCCTTGAGCGGATCTTCCTGGCTCTTCTCGGCCAGAACGTCCACGGCGTTGTAAAATATCTTCTCGGCCGTGCTCTTCTTGCCGCCCTCCATCAGGCGGTTGATGAACCTCATGGCCAACGTGCTGCCGAACTTGGGATCGGGCAGGATCGAGCGCTTGGATATCGGACCTTTGCGGGGCATACGATCAACTCCTGGTTATTTCGGCCGCTTGGCGCCGTACTTCGAACGGCTCTGGCGACGGTCGGCGACTCCGGAAGTATCCAGGGTGCCGCGGATGATATGGTAACGCACGCCGGGCAAGTCCTTGACGCGGCCGCCTCGGATCATGACCACGGAGTGTTCCTGCAGGTTGTGGCCCTCGCCCGGAATGTAGGAAGTGACCTCGATTCCGTTGGTGAGACGCACGCGGGCGACCTTGCGCAAAGCCGAGTTCGGCTTCTTGGGCGTGGTCGTGTAGACGCGCGTGCACACCCCGCGGCGCTGCGGACAGGCCTGCAGGGCGGGAGTCTTGCGACGCTTGGCCACCGCCTTGCGACTCTTGCGGATCAGTTGGTTAATCGTGGGCATGCATGAACTCCATACTCTTTATTATTCAGGCAAAGAGGTGGGCTTTTAGATAATTCCAAAGACCTTGTCAACCCCCCTGCGCCCGGGGATGGGAGAAGAAAATGGGGAGAATCGGGGGGAAACCCCTTTTTGTTCACAAAAAGGGGTTTCCCCCGGCCCCCCCTTCCCCAAAAAAACTTTGTCAGGGGGAAAAATAATCGCCCTCAACCCGGCCCCGCCGAGGGAGTCCGGGGGGGTCAACTGCGAGTTGCGAAGGTCTTGCTTCGCTTACTCGCAGTTAATCCCCCTGGCGCTATTTTCCGGTCAAAGGCACTTTTTCGTAATGGTGCATCTGGTCCACGTAGGGGAAATAGTCCTTGAGCGCCCCGAAATATTCCTCGAAGTGTCCGCTCTGGCGGAATCCTTTGAGATGGGCGTCGAGGGATTCCCAGGCGATGCGCCAGATGTAGAGTTCCGGCTCCTCGACGCAGCGCGACAGTTCGAAATCCTTGCATTCGGGCGCGGCGGCGAGCGCCCCGGAGGCCTTGGCGCAGGCTTCTTCAAACGGCCCCCGGAGTTCCCGGGGCAACCGGTAGACGATGTATTCGAGCATGGCGGCAAGCCTCCGGAACGTACATTGGCCGTGGACGCGAACCATACGCTGTACACCGATCCGGGACACTTCACAAGCCGCCCGGCTCTGGTATATGAAGCGGCATCGCGCGGGCATGTTCGCCCTCGCAACTCAAATGGGATTGCAGCGGGCAAAGCCCTTTGGCCGCCGAGGCTTTCCATGCCCGGGCATCCCCCCATCCCGAAGGAATGGACCACCCATGCGAAAGATCCCTCCCAAGACCGTGATCGTCTCCGGCCTGGCCGCCACCTATCCGCTCGGCGGGGTGGCCTGGGACTACATCCAGTATCTGCACGGCTTCTATAATCTGGGCCACGACGTCTATTATCTCGAAGACACCGGCGGCTGGGCCTACGACCCGTTCAACGTCACCTTTGTCGAGGACATGAGCTACCACATCGGCTACCTCTCGGATTTCCTGGCCAGGCTCGCCCCTGGCCTGGAAAAACGCTTTTGCGTGCGCGACGCCGCCGACAACCATTACGGCCTTTCCCGCGAGCAGCTGGCGGCCGTGGTCAAGCGCGCCGACGTGTTCATCAACGTCTCCACCACCTGCCAGGTGCGCCCGGAGTACCTGAAGATTCCGGTCAAGATCCTGATCGACTCCGACCCGCTCTACACCCAATCGGACATCCCGCGCTACCTGGCCGGGGAAGCCGATGAGAAGGCGGTCAAGAACATCGACAACATGCGCCTGCACGACCGGTTTTTCAGTTTCGCCGAAAATTTCGGCAAGCCCGGCTGCCTGGTGCCCGCCGGCCTGTTCGATTGGCGGCCGACCCGCCAGCCGGTCGTTTTGTCCTGCTGGCAGGGCGCCCCGGCCGCGCCGCGCGACGTCTTCACCACCGTGCTGTCCTGGCAGCCCAAGGAAACGGGGCCGCTCGTGGACGGCGTCCAGTACGGCGGCAAGAACCTGGAATTCGAAAAATTCCTCGACCTGCCGCGCCGGACCGGGGCGGTCCTGGAACTGGCCCTGGGCGACGGGCGGCCGCCGCGCGAGCTGCTTGAGGAAAAGGGCTGGAAGCTGCGCGACGGCTTCGCCATGTCGCAGACCCCCTGGAAGTACCGCGACTACATCTGGGAGAGCCTGGCGGAATTTTCCCCGGCCAAGAACGCCTACGTGGCGAGCAGAAGCGGCTGGTTTTCCTGCCGCAGCGCCTGTTACCTGGCCTCGGGGCGGCCGGTGGTGGTCCAGGACACGGGATTTACCGACTTTTTGCCCACCGGCGAGGGCATTGTGGCCTTTTCCACGCAGGACGAGGCCCTGTCCGCCATCGAAGCCGTGCGCGGGAACTGGCCTGCCCACGCGCTGGCGGCCAAGCGCCTGGCCAAGGAGATTTTCGACGCGGATACGGTCTTAAACAAGCTCCTCGCGGACGCGCTCGCCTAGGCCCGGCCCGTGACCTCCGTCAACGTCCCGTTTTTGCGGACATTGTCCTGGTTCGCCCTGGCGGCGCTCGCCGGCCTGAGCCTTATCGCTTCGGCCCAGGCCGGCCCAAGCGGCCAAGCGGGCGGCTTTGCCACGCATCGCGAGGGAAACGTCTGGTGGCTGACCACGGACAGCGGCGTGCGCTTCTACTCGCGCGGGGTGAACACGGTCAACGGCGGCCAGGACACCGCCAAGGCCAGGGACGGGCGCGCCTATTACTGGCCGCGTTATTACCCGGCGCTTGACGCCTGGCGCGCGGCCGCGCTCGGCCGTCTGACCGCCTGGGGGTTCAACACCCGGGGCGGCTGGTCCGACCCGGACCCGTCTCTGGCCCTGCCCATCACCCCGGAACTCGATCTCGGCCGCAACGCCAAACTGCACTGGTTTGACCTCTTCGCCCCGATCCGGGCCGCCGAAACCCGCGAAGCGGCCGCCGCGCTCACCGCGCCCTACAAGGACGATCCCCGGGTCCTGGGCTATTTCACGGACAACGAGGTCGGCTGGTGGAACGCCCCGCTGTTCGCCTATTATCTCGCCGACTCCTGGCCGGGCTATACCAAAAAGGTCCTGCTGGACCTGCTTCGCGACCGGTACGGCGGCCGCTTCGACAAATTGCTCCTGGATTTCGTCCCCGGCGAGGGAATCGCCTCCTTTACCGATTTGCGCCGCACCGGCGCGAGCCTCAAGCTGCGGCCGGGCGGCCGGGGCGTCAAGACGATCGACGCCTTTCTCGCGCTGTGCGCCAGGCGCTATTACCAATTGGTCCACGACGCCCTGCGCGCAAGCGCCCCGGGCAAGCTCATCCTCGGCGACCGGCTGCCCCTGTACTACCACCAGGACGCCGTCCTGGCCATGCGCGGGCTGGTTGACGCCATTTCGACCAACTACAATGTGGACGACGAGGACGGCTGGGTGGCGCCCTATTATTTCGAGGGGCTGGAAAAACTGACGGGACTGCCGGCGCTCATCACGGAATTTTTCTTCGCCGCGAACGAAAACCGCAGCGGCAACGCCAACAACGGCCACCTGATGCACGTAGCCACCCAGCGAGCGCGCGCGGCCGGGGCGGCGGCGGCGATCGAAAATTTCGCCGGATTTCCGAACGTGGTCGGGGCGCACTGGTTCCAGTTCGCCGACGAGCCGACCGGCGGCCGGGGCGACGGCGAGGACTTCAACATGGGTCTGGTGGACATCGACGACCGGCCCTACGAGGAGCTCACCGAAGCCTTTGCCCGCGTCAATCCCGCCCTGGAGGGCGTCCACGCCAAAGCCGCTTTCGACAAACCGGACCTCGCGGCCGTAGTCCGCATACCCGAGGCCGCCGGTCCCATCGCGGCCGCAAGCGAAACGCTCGCGGCCTGGGACAAGCGCGCCACCCGGCTGACCGGGTTTAGCGCCCCGGCCCCGTACGTCCCCTTCGGCGACCTGCACCTGTGCTGGCGGCCCGAGGGGCTTTATTTCCTGAACCTGGCCTCGAACTACGCCGATCTGCGCCTGCTCGACTATACGGGCGAATTCCCCGGAAGCGAGGCCTACCAGCTCCATCTGTTCGTCGAAATAGAGGGGCGAAAACGGCATTTCCTGGCGCGCCTGATCCCGGAGCCCCACGCGAAATACCCCGACCGCTTCCAGATCAGGGCCAGGTTCTACGATGCGACCGGTTTGGACGCGGGTTCGGACAAGGGGGCGGGTACGGGGGCGGACCATGCGGAAAAGGGAGAAGTCGAACCGGAGCGTTTGCCGGACGAGTTGATCCACGCCCTGGACAAGCCCCTGCCGCACGTGGCCGTGCAAGGCTTCATTCCGGCGGCGCTTTTGGGGCTCGACCGCCTGGAGCCAGGCCAGCGCCTGCGGTTTAACGCCGCAGCGACCAGCTTCTACCGCGAACTGACCATGGTCTACGCGGGCAACCCCAAGGACGGCGACGCGGCCGCCGCTTTCGCCGGCCAGGGGCGCACCCTGGTCCTGGCGCCGGGCCGGTAAACGAGTGGTGTATTAACGCCTCCGGCGGCCAAAGGGCTGCGCCCTTTGGAATCCCTCATCGTTGGCCTGAGTTGTCCCGCCGTTCCGCGAGTCTGACAGGGCGGCGCCTGAACGCGGCGGCCCTTGGAAGAGGAAAACCGGAATCCCCGGTTTTTTCCCGGGGGCTTCGCCCCCGGCCCATGAAAGCGGAAAACGAATTCCTTCGCGGGGACAGCCCCGAAAAAACGAGGGAGGAGCCCTTTTGAGAAAAGGGCTCCTCCCTCGAATGCGTTCTAAAAGCGCTCGAAATCCTCGTCCTCGGATTCCATGGCCAGATTGATTCCCTTGCCCGGCTTGGCCGCGCGCGCGGACCTGGCCGGCGCGGCGGCTCTTCCCTGCGGCAGCATGCGCGCGGCGGGCTTGCGCCTCGCCCCGCTCGAGCCGATGTGGAAAAAGCCGATGGTCGATTGCAGTTGCTCGGCCTGGCTCGAAAGCTCCTCGGCCGTGGAGGACATTTCCTCGGAAGCGGCCGCGTTTTTCTGGATCACCTGGTCGAGCTGCTGGATGGCCTTGTTGATCTGTTCGGCTCCGGAACTCTGCTCGCGGCTGCCGGCGGCGATCTCCTGGACCAGTTCGGCGGTTTTTTTGATGTCCGGCACGAGTTCGACCAGCATCTTGCCCGCCTGGTCGGCGATCTGAACGCTCGACGAGGACAGGGCGCTGATCTCGGCGGCGGCGTGGCCGCTGCGTTCGGCCAGCTTGCGCACTTCGGCCGCGACCACGGCGAAGCCCTTGCCGTGCTCGCCGGCCCTGGCCGCCTCGATGGCCGCGTTGAGCGCCAGAAGGTTCGTCTGCCGGGCGATTTCCTCGACAATGGAAATCTTGTCCGCGATCTGCTTCATGGCGTCCACGGTCTGGGTCACGGCCTTGCCGCTCTCCTCGGCGTCCCCGGCGCTCTTGAGCGCCAACTGTTCGGTTTGCTTGGCGTTGTCCGCGTTCTGCTGGATGTTGGAGGTCATCTGCTCCATCGACGAAGAGATTTCCTCCACCGAGGCGGCCTGCTCGGTGGCGCCCTGGGACAGGGACTGGGCCGTGGAAGAGAGCTCGGTGCTGCCAGAGGCCACGTTGTCGGCCCCGCCGGTCACCTCGCCGATGATCTCGGAGAGCTTGAGGACCATGTCGCGCATGGCGTCGGCCAGCATGCCGATTTCGTCTTTTTGCTGCACGTCGAGCGTCTGGGTGAGGTCGCCCTCGCTCATCTTCTTGGCGAACGCGACGCCCTTGAATATCGGCGCCGTAATGCCCCGGGTGATGACGATGGCGATGACCACGCCGATGGCCAGCGCGACGAGCAGCCCGATCAGCATGACCGTCGAGGCGGCGGACAGGCTTTTGGAGGCCGCGGCGGTCTGTTCCTGGGTTTGGGAGACGCCGTACTTGGCGGTTTCCTGGGCGGCCTCGAGAACGGCGTTGGCCAGTTCCAGGCGTTTGGGCGCTTGATCCTGCAGGGCCGTGAAATTCTTGAGGTAGGCGTTCATCGCATCGTGGTAGCTGTTCAGGGCTCCCGAGATGTTCGCCAATTCCTTGATATTGGCCTCGACCTTGACGAGCGACTTGAGCTTGCCCAATGTGCTCGTGATCTCGTCAAAATCCTTCAGTGCGTCGTGCATGACCTTGGGATCGCGCAGAGCCTGGGATTTCCAGTTGCTGCCCCGGATGGCGCCCCCCAGAGTGGTGACCGTCTTCATCATATCCACTTTCTCGAAGCGCTCTTTCATAGCCGCGGGGCTGGCGCCTTTTTCGATGTCTAGAAAGGCCGCGTCGCGCTGCGTGGCGAAAAAATCACTGGCCTCCTTCGAGAATACGGCGTTCGCCCCGTCCATGGACTTGCGGTTCTCCTCCATGGCCTTTGTCAGGACGCGGGACTGTTCGACGGCGGTCTTGTATTCCGCCAGCTTGGCAGTGGCCTTGTCCGCGTTTTCCTTGAGTTTGGTCAGGCCCGGATACTTGCGCGCCAGCTCCATGGCCTCCTGCAACCTCTTGTCGACCAGGCTCAGGGCCTTCATTCCCTGGTCCCACAACTGCTCCTCGCCGGACAGGAGGTAGGTGCGCAGATTGAGTATCGCCAGGTCGGAGGAGCGCTCCACCTCGTTGGCCACGGCCACCATGGGCGCGATTTCCAGGTTGAGCCGGTCGGCCTGCGTGCCGACGTTGCCCATGTTGATCATGGCCAAGCCGCCCAGAAAAAGCGCGATGGCGATAAGCACCCCGAAACCGCCCCCGATCTTCACGCCCAGCTTCAAATTTTTCATGTCGCCCCCTCAGATGGCCTAGATGCCTTAGATGCCTTTGATGCCCTCAATGCCCCGGATGGCCGGCGCCGCCGCCCGCCTGCCTATTCAATGCGGCAAGAGCGAGAGACTCCCCTCGCCACGCCCGAATTCAACTGAAAAATCGGTTTGCAACCGTCAAACACGGGACTGCGCGCGACCCGGCGCCCTGGTCCGCCGGAACCGGGAAAAGTCCGAACGAAAGACTATGGAGCGACCATGGCACAGCGTGTATTCTTTTTCAAGGCCAAATCGCGGACCGGATAAATCGCCACGCGGGCCGGCGTGACCCGGTCCAGGCCGGGCCGGGCCCGGACAAACTCCTTGAAGGATCGGCCGCGCCATATTAAGCTGAGCATCTTTCCGGCCGGACTCGCCTCAGCCACGCCGGCCAACCTCGCTCATTAAGGATTGTTATGCGCAGCGAAAAAATGACCCACGGACTGGAAAAAGCCCCGCACCGCTCGCTTTTGTACGCCCTGGGGCTCACCCGGGAAGAAATGAGCCGCCCCCTGATCGGGGTGGTCAATTCCGCCAACGAAATCGTGCCCGGCCATCTGCACCTCGACATCATCGCCCGCGCGGTCAAGGACGGAGTGCGCCTGGCCGGAGGCGTGCCGGTCGAATTCCCGGTCATCGGCGTGTGCGACGGCCTGGCCATGCACCACGAGGGCATGAGCTTCTCCCTGCCCAGCCGCGAAGTCATCGCCGATTCCATCGAAATCATGGCCACCGCCCATCCCTTCGACGCGCTCGTGCTCATCCCCAACTGCGACAAGGTCGTGCCGGCCATGCTCATGGCCGCCCTGCGCCTGAACATCCCGGCCCTGCTGGTCAGCGGCGGACCGATGATGGGCGGGACGCACCGGGGCAAGTCCTGCGACCTGATCTCGGTCTTCGAGGCCGTGGGCCAGGTCAGAACCGGGACCATGGACGCTGGCGAGCTGGCCGAACTCGAAACCGAAGCCTGCCCGGGCTGCGGCTCCTGCGCCGGCATGTTCACCGCCAACTCCATGAACTGCCTGTCCGAATCCGTGGGACTGGCCCTGCCCGGCAACGGGACCATTCCGGCCGTCACCGCGCAGCGCGTGCGCCTGGCCAAGACCGCCGGCATGAAGATCATGGAGCTTTTGGCCAAAAATATCCGGCCGCGCGACATCGTCACCGAAAAAAGCCTGCGCAACGCCGTGACCATGGACATGGCTCTCGGCTGCTCGACCAACACCGTCCTGCATCTGCCGGCCGTGTTCGCCGAAGCCGGCCTCAAATTGCCGCTCGAATTCTTCGACGAGGTCAGCCGCGCCACTCCCAATCTGTGCAAACTCTCCCCGGCCGGCCATCATCACCTCTCCGACCTGCACCAGGCCGGCGGCATCCCGGCGGTCATCAACGCCCTGGCCGGCCTGGGCCTGATCGACGCCTCCGCGCTCACCGTCACCGGCCTGACCCTGGGCGAAAACCTCGCCGCCCTGAACGCGCGCATCCTCGACCCGGACGTCATCCGGGCGCACGCGCCCTACTCGCCCCAAGGCGGCATCGCCATCCTGCGCGGTTCGCTCGCCCCGGACGGCGCCGTGGTCAAGCAATCGGCCGTGGCCCCGGAAATGATGCGCCACACCGGCCCGGCCCGGGTGTTCAACTCCGAGGAGGCCGCCAGCGCCGCCATCCTCGGCGGCGACATCAAGAAAGGCGACGTCATCGTCATCGCCTACGAAGGGCCCAAAGGGGGCCCCGGCATGCGCGAAATGCTCTCGCCCACAGCCACCATCATGGGCATGGGCCTGGGCGCGGACGTGGCCCTGATCACCGACGGCCGCTTCTCCGGCGGCACGCGCGGCGCGGCCATCGGACACGTCTCGCCCGAAGCCGCCCAAGCCGGACCCATCGCCCTGGTCCGCGAGGGCGACGCCATCGAAATTGACATTCCCGAACGCAAACTTAATCTGCTCGTGACCGAAGACGAAATGGCCCGGCGGCGCCAGGGCTTCACCCCGCTGCAAAAAACCGTCGCCTCGCCGCTTTTGCGCCGCTACGCCAAACTGGTCTCCTCGGCGGCCAAGGGCGCGGTGTTCGAATAGGCGGACGGCCGGGAGGGGGCCGGTTCTACGCGGGGGCCGGGGGCGGCAGCCCCCTGGACAAGATACAGTGGTTTTGGGCGTCTTACGCCGCAGACCATGGGCGGCCGCGGCGTCCCATCGCCAAGCGGCGGACCTGGCGGGGACAACTCCAAATCTCGATGTGAATACAGCCATGATGCTCACCTACCGTCTGCGCCTCCTGCTCGCCGTCCTCGCCGGCCTGGCCTGCGCCTGCCCGGCCCTGGCCGGCGACGCCGTCAGGATCGCCGTGCCCGCCGCCTATACCGGCAACGTCGCCGCCTACGGCGACAACATCAAGGCCGGCGTGACCCTCAAGGTCGAGGAGATCAACGCGAAAGGCGGCGTCGGCGGCGTCAAGCTTGAAGCCCTCTTCCTCGACGAGCAGTGCGAACCCCGCGAGGCGGCCACCGTCGCCGCCAAGATCGTCCAGGACGAGAGCGTCGCCGCCGTGATCGGGCACCTGTGCTCCTCGGCCCATCTGGCCGCCCTGCCGGCCTATATCAAGGCCGGCCTGCCCGCCCTCTCCCCCACCGCCACCAACATCGCCATCAGCGAAAAAAACAAGGACAAACAGGGAGAAACCTGGTCCTTCCGCACCATCTACCGCGACGACTTCCAGGGTAGGTTCCTGGCCCGCTATATCGCCCGGGTCATGGGCCTGCGCCGGGTGGCCGTGTTCCACGACATGAACGATTACGGCCTCGGCCTGGCCGAAGCCTTCCAGGCCGAGGCGCGCTCGCTCGGGCTGACCGTGACCGGCGTCGAAGCCTATCTCAAAGGCGCCCAGGACTTCACCGCCCAGTTAACCAAGATCAAGGCCGCGGACCCGGACGCCCTGTTCATCGCCGGCTACTCCGCCGAAGGCGCGCTCATCGCCGACCAGGCCGCCAAAGTCGGCCTCACGGTCCCCAAATTCGGCGCCGACGGCCTAGACAACGAAGACTACATCAAAATCGCCGGTCCGGCGGCCGAGGGCACGTTTTTGACCGCGCCCTTCCTGGCCGAAGCCGCCGGTCCCGAGGCGGCGGCCTTCATCGACGCCTTCAAGGCCCGTTTCAAACGCGACCCGGACTACATGAGCGCCAACGCCTACGACGCCACCGGCCTGATCGCCGGAGTTCTGGCCAATACCGGCCCCGCCCGGGACAAGGTTCGCGAGGCCCTGGCAGCCATGAACTCCAAGGATACCGCCTATTTCGGCGTCACCGGACCAACCTTTTTCGACCACAACGGCGATTGCCAAAAACCGGCCTTCGTCAAAACCGTGGCCGACCGGAAATTTGTCGCCGCGCCGCTGCAGATGGCGCATGACGATTGAGAAAGCTCGACGGGAATCGGGGAAAATCCCGTTTCCTCAAAAAAACCGTATCCCCCCGGACGTGAGCCACATGAGACAATATATGCATCGACTCGCCAAGACGATCGGCCTTGCCTGCTGCCTGCTGGCCTTGAGCCAGGCAGCCGCGTACGCGCAAAACAGCGAACCGGTTTTTTCCGGAAAGGCCTATGCCCAAAGCCGGGTGGAACTGCGCACCTCCGGGTTCGGAAAAATCAAGGAAGTCAATGTCGCCATCGGACAGTTCGTGAAAGCAAACGCCACCCTGCTTTCCTACGACGGCGACAGCAAACGTCTGATGGAATTCAAGTCGAAACTATCGATGGCGAAAATATACGATTTGGAATGGAAGAAACAAAGCATCCTCCGATCTTTGCACGATGATTTGCGTCAGGCAAATCTCTATGATAATTATATGCGAAAAAACATGGGCACTCAATCGCAGATAAACAACCTCAATATGTCGATAAATTCCTTGGAAATACAACTTGATGCAGTCAATGAAAACCTCGCAAACGCCAAAGACGAAGTGCGCTCGGAGCAAATGGTTGTCTGGTATAATCAAGGCATACGCAATGCCACCCGCAAAGACGTCAAGCTCCAGTTACGGATGCATGCCCCGATTGAGGGACATATCTTATGGATGAATTCCGATTTTCAGGTCGGCGCCGAATTGAAGAATGACGTCAAGGCCTTCATCATCGGAGACATGTCGCACGTCAAACTGGTCTGCGAGGCCTATGAGGCCTCACTCCAAGGCATCAAGGAAGGCCAAAACGTCAATGTAAAGTTCGATTCAATCAGCAATAAAGTCTATCGCGGGGTCGTTTCAAAAGCGCAGTGGTCCTCGATCAACGCCGAAGACAAAAGCAAGCCTTCGGTCTTTGAAGTCGACGTCTTTATCGAAAACGGAAATTTGGAGATCAAAGAAGGCTATGTCGGCCATGTCTACTTGGCAAATTAGGAACAGTACGCGACCATTTTTTTGTTTCGCCCAAAATATTTCACGCGGGAGACCGGCCGCTGTCCATGAAGGCAATTTCCCGAAACAAGGACCCAGGAGAAACCCCCGCGTAAAAGGGTTGTCCCCCGGTTCCCGAGCCCGCCGCCCATGCTCGTCCAGCAACTCGTCAACGGCCTGACGCTGGGCCTCTTGTACGCCCTGATCGCGGTGGGCTACACCATGGTTTACGGCGTGATCGGACTGATCAATTTCGCCCACGGCGAAGTCTTCATGCTGGGCGCGTTCTTGTGCGTGAGCGCCCTCGGCATCGGTCTGCCGCTGGCTCTTGCCTGCGCGCTCAGCGTGGGCGCCTGCGCCGCGATCGGGATCGCCATCGACGCCGTCGCCTACCGGCCGCTGCGCGCAGCGCCCCGGCTCGCGGCCCTGATCACTGCCATCGGCATGTCGATATTTTTGCAAAATCTGGCCTTGGTGATTTGGGGCAGCCGGCCCAGGCCCTTTGTCCGCGAGGCCCTGCCGGCGTTTTTCGGCCAGACCGCCTTTGAGCTGTATGCGGTCCGGGTGAACGGCTTGCAGGTGGTCATCTGCCTGGTGTCGCTTGCGCTCATGGCCGGCTTGCATCTGTTCATACGGCGCACCAGGGCGGGCGCGGCCATGCGCGCCCTGGCCCAGAACCGGGTGTGCGCCAGATTGATGGGAGTGAGCGTCAACCGGGTGATCTCGCTGACCTTCGCCCTGGGATCCGGGCTTGGGGCCGCGGCCGGCGTCTTGACCGCCATCCAATACAATTCGCTGACCCCGACCATGGGTTACAACGCCGGGGTCAAGGCCTTCGCCGCCGCGGTGCTCGGCGGCGTCGGCTCGGTTCCCGGGGCCATGCTCGGCGGCGTGATCCTGGGCGTGGCCGAGACGCTCGGAGCGGGCTACGTCTCCTCGACCTATCGCGACGGCGTGGCCTACGCCGTGCTCATCGCGGTCATTGTGCTGCGCCCGGCCGGTCTGCTCGGCCAAAACGGCGCCGCCGGCCGGGACAAGGCCTGAGCCGTGAAACGCCTGGCCCCCGCATTGTGGCTTTTGCTCGCCGCCGCCCTGGCGTATCCGGCCGGCCCGTGGGCCGATCAGTACGTCCTGCACGTGCTGGTGCTGGTCCTGGTCTACATGGTCCTGGCCATGGGGCTCGGCGTGACGCCCGGCTTCTGCGGCCTGCTCGATCTCGGCTTTGTCGGATTTTACGGCATCGGGGCATACACCGCCGGGCTTTTGACCCTGGCGTACGATCTTTCCTTCTGGGTCGTCGCGCCCCTGGCCTGCGTCTGCGGCGCGTTTTTCGGCGTTCTGCGCGGCGCGCCGGTTCTGCGCCTGACCGGGGACTATTTCGCCATCGTGACCTTCGGCTTTTCCGAGCTGGTGGTCATGGTCTTGACCAACGAGATCTGGCTGACGCGCGGCCCGCTCGGCCTACCCGGGATCGCTCCGGTGAGCCTTGATTTCGGATGGTTGAGCGCTTTTTTTCGGCCTGGGACGCCGCTGTGCTATGAATTTTCCGGCGAAGCGCCCTATTTTTACCTCGCCCTGGCCATGGCCGCCTCGGTGGCCGCCGTGCTGCGCCGCGCCAAGGCGTCGCGGCTGGGCCGGGCCTGGCTGGCCATCCGCGAGGACGAACTCGCGGCCGCCTCGGCCGGGGTCGACGTCGGGCGCTGCAAGACCCTGGCCTTTGCCGTTTCGGCCGGGATCGGCGCCTTGGCCGGGGCGTTTTTGGCCCGCTGGTCGCAATTTCTCTCCCCGGACATGTTCAAATTCTGGGAGTCGTTCTTGGTTTTGTGCATGGTGGTCCTGGGAGGGCTTGGCGGCATTGCCGGAGCCTGCGCCGGCGCGGCGACGCTGATCGGGCTCGGCGAAGCGCTGCGCGCCCTGCTGCCGGGCCTGGGCATTCCGGTCGAGGCCCGTTTTTTGGCCTACGGGCTGATCATGATCCTGATTATGCGCTTTCGCCCCGGCGGCCTGTTCGCCGCCTCGGCCAGGCAACCCGACTGCCCGGCCGGGTGACGTCCCGGGCCGGGGCGCGCTTCGTTCATCGCCGGAGACGAGCCGGAAAAGCCGGGATTTTCCCCCGGGCAAAGGAAACCGCGTGGACATTAAACCTCTTCTTCGCGTCAGCGGCCTGAGCATGCGCTTCGGAGGGCTCATGGCCCTGACCGATGTCAGTTTTGACGCGCCGCGCGACGGCGTGATGGGCCTGATCGGCCCCAACGGCGCGGGCAAGACGACGCTTTTTAACTGCATCGCCGGCTTGTACAAGCCGACCGGCGGCGAGATCCTTTTCCGCCCCGGACATCGCGAGCTGAGCGTCGGCGGCTTTCGCCCGGAACGCATGACCGCGCTCGGCGTGTCGCGAACCTTCCAGAACATCCGGCTTTTTTCCTCGCTGTCGGTGTTGGACAATGTGCGCATCGGCCGGCATTGCCGCACCAAGGCCGGTTTTTTCGGGGCGGTGCTGCGAACGCCCGGGCAGCGCGCCGAGGAAAAGGCGATCACCGGGGACAGCCTGGCGCGCCTGGCCTTCGTGGGACTGGAAGCGGCCGCGGATCAGCCCGCGTCGAGCCTGTGCTACGGCGACCAGCGCCGCCTGGAGATCGCCCGGGCCCTGGCCGCCGACCCCAAACTCCTTTTGCTTGACGAACCGGCGGCCGGGATGAATCCGCGCGAGACCGGCGCGCTGACGGACTTGATCCAGGCCATCGTGGACAGCGGGGTGAGCGTGATCCTCATCGAACACGACATGAAACTGGTCATGAAAATCTGCCGGAGCCTGACGGTGCTCGACCACGGCGAGCTGATCGCCCAGGGCGCGCCGCGCGAAATCCGCGATAACCCGAGAGTGATCGAGGCCTACCTGGGCCGGGGGATGGCCCATGCTTGAAGTCGACGGCATCGACACCTACCACGGCAACATCCAAGCCCTGCGCGGGGTGAGCTTAACCGTCGCCAAGGGCGAAATCGTCTGCCTGATCGGCTCCAACGGCGCCGGCAAGACCACGACCCTGATGAGCATAAGCGGCGTGACGCCGCCGCGCTCCGGAACCATCCGGTTCGCGGGCGCGGATGTGACCCGGCTGCCCGTGGAAAAAATCGTCGCCCAGGGCCTGACCCAGGTCCCCGAAGGCCGGATGATCTTCCCCAGGCTGACCGTGCTCGAAAACCTCATGATGGGCGCCTACCCGCGCCGCGACAAGGCGGCCATACCCGGCGACATCGAACGCGTTTACGAACTGTTCCCGGTGCTCCTGGAGCGGCGCCACCAGCTCGGCGGCACGCTTTCCGGCGGCGAGCAGCAAATGCTGGCCATCGGCCGCGCGCTCATGGCCCGGCCGAAGCTGCTCCTGCTCGACGAACCGTCGCTCGGCCTTGCGCCGCTCTTCGTGGAACACATCTTCTCCATCATCAAACGCCTCAACCAAGACGGCGCGACCATCCTGCTCGTCGAGCAAAACGCCCAAATGGCCCTGCAAATCGCCGACCGGGGCTACGTCCTGGAAACCGGCCGCATCGTGCTCGAAGGCAAGGCGCCGGACTTGCTCCAAAACCCCCAGGTCCGCGCCGCCTACTTGGGGCTGGAGTAGAGAGAGAGAACCGGGAGGGGAACCTTTTGTGGACAAAAGGTTCCCCTCCCGGACCCTCCCCTCCAAAAAACTTTTTCGGGGGAGCGAGGACGAAAGAAGGGCGATTCACGAATTGCCCTGCCGATCGCCACGCTTGATTCCGCGCTCTCCCGCCCCCCCGCTTTCATTCCCGTCTTTTATTCCCGTCTTGTCTTTTCCCCCGATTTATCGGAAACTTCATCGGTCCAATGTGGATTTGGTCCTTCCCTCCTGCCCAACCCCGAAAAAGTTTTCGAGGAAAGGGGGGGCGGGGAGGCCCCCCCGGGACAGTGGTCCCCTTGTTCACAAAAGGGGTTTTCCCCTGGGTTCCTCCCACCCCTTCTTCCACGGAGCGATCATGGCCTGGGATGCGACGGACGCGCGGCGGTATGAGCAGTGGTTTGAGACCGCCGAGGGTTGCTTCGCCTTTGCCCAGGAGGTGCGGCTGATCGAGTCGATGATGTCGAGCTGGCCCAGGCGCGGCCAGCGGCTGCTCGACATCGGCTGCGGTCCGGGCATTTTCGCCAACGTGCTCCACCGCGACGGTTTTGACGTCTCGGCCGTGGACAATTCTCCGGTGATGCTCGAAGCCGCCCGCGCGCGCCTGGGCGGCGCGGTCGATCTGCATCTCGCCGACGCGGCGCACCTGCCGTTTGACGACAAGCAGTTCGACTATGCGGTGCTCCTGTCGGTGCTGGAATTCTGCGACGATCCGGACGCGGTCGTCCGGGAGGCGGCGCGGGTTTCGCGCAAGGGACTTCTGATCGGCTTTCTCAACCGCTATTCGTTCTACTATTACAGCGCCGGCAGGGTCCGGCCCGGCAAGCCCCCCGGCCGGTTGGCGAGCGCCCGCTGGTTTTCGCCCTGGGAAATGCGCGCCCTGGCGCGTCCCATACTCGGTTCCCCCGACCTGGCCATGCGCTCGGTTCTGGCCGGGCCGCCCGGAACCTGGCGATTCAAATTTCCCTTCAGCCAGATAAACGGCCTGGTGTTTTATCCGCCGCTCGGGGCCTATTGCGCCCTACGGGCGGACTTTTTTCGCGAACGCCCGCTCACCCCGCTCGCCGCCTTCTCCACCGAACCCTCGCCCGGCTAGAGATCGGCCCAGCGGACTGGACCAGGCCGAGCCGGGCCGTGGCGAAAACGCCTCCGGCGGCCAAAGGGGCGACCCCCTTTGGAATCCCTTTCCGCGTGGCGTGGATCGGGGTTTTCCTCGCGCCTTTCACCGCGCGACTTTCAACGCCGGCCGACGGACAGATTGGATCAATGGAACTCTTGCCGATTTGAGCCATGCCTGGCATGGAGAAATTGAAACGAATATTTCCAGGGAGAATTCATGCCCACGATCTGCCGGTTTTACGGGATCGTCATACTCATGAACTTTTTGGAGAGCGGCCGGCGCTTTCCTCATTTTCACGCCAGGTACGGAAAATTCCGAGCCTCGTTTTCCTTGGACCCGCTTGCCTGCGTGGCCGGAAAACTGCCGCCTCGCGCGGAAAGACTGGTATTGGAGTGGGCGGACATGCACAACGCGGAATTGCTGGAAAACTACGAACGGGCCACGCGGGCGGCCAGTCTTGCGCCGATCGCGCCCTTGCCCTAGCGGAGCGGGATATGGACGAACATCTTCTTATCGACGTGGTCAGCGTGCAATATCTGGACGGCTACCGTCTGCGTCTTGGCTTCGACAACGGCGTCGTCAAGGTGGTCGACCTGGAATCACGTCTTAACGGCGAAATGCTCGAACCGCTCAGGGACCTGGAGCTTTTTCGCCAAGTCCGCGTCGATCCGGAAATCGGAACCATCGTCTGGCCGAGCGGCGCGGACGCGG